>NZ_ABOX02000004.1 GCF_000172555.1 Pedosphaera parvula Ellin514 | reverse complement strand
GGAGGTTCTGAGACAATCACTTCGGTTGCGGGAGGAGGTGGTGTTCCTTGCACCACGACGGGCGCTTGTTGGTAATGCACTTCGCGGGTGACGCAGCCCGTAACGAGCAATGCGGCAGCGCTGGCGCATAAAGCTAATGTTAACAATGGTTTTGGTTTCATATACAACTCTATACAACTACTGATAAGACGTCTTTAACTGGCTCATGTATTCAGTTAATACCCTTTTGCTGACATTGTGGATACAATGCGGTTGTCTGCATAAATTATTAGCTTTGAATGCCTTACACCATTTTAACGCCGGGAGTCCAAGCTTATCGCCACACGGTATTCAGAACAAAATGATTTGCCACCCTGTCACTCTTTGCAATCGATTCACTAATGTAATGCTTCGCCATCGTCACCGCTTCACTCAACTCCAGGCCTAAAGCCAGATATGCCGTGATTGCGGCAGAGTACGTGCAACCGGTTCCATGAGTGCTCACTCCTTTTACGAAGCGTGACGTCAACAGCAGCTCCTCCTTGCCATCAAAAAAAACATCCGCCGCCTCTTTCGCTCCTTTTAAGTGACCGCCTTTCATCAACCACGCGCAGCCGAATCGCTTGTGAAGTTCCCGCGCTGCACCACGCATGTCTTCGATGCTGTCAGGCGCTTTTCCCAACAGCACATTGGCTTCGTCCAAATTCGGCGTCACCAAAGTCGCCAACGGCAATAGTTTTTCCTGCAACGCCCGCATCGCTGTCGGTTTCAATAATCTTTTCCCACTCGTCGATATCATCACCGGATCCACCACGAGCGGAGTCTGGCGTTTGCTCTTAAAAAAGCCTGCCACGCTCTTGATAATTTCCTCGGAATAAAGCATCCCGGTTTTCGCCGCTCCAGGTGGCAGTTCCTCAAAAACCGCTTCCATCTGCTGGCGCACAATCCCCGGCGAACAGGCCTCGATCCCCAGTAATCGCTTCGGATTTTGCGCCGTGATGCAAGTAATCGCGCTCGTGCCATGCACACCCAACGCGGCGAACGTTTTCAAATCTGCTTGAATTCCCGCGCCACCGCCGCTGTCGGACCCCGCAATCGTCAGCGCTATTGGTAATTGTTTTCGCGTCATGACCTTAACTTAATTGGATTCGCCGCTCGCAGCACTTCAAAAATGACCCGCAGGTTCCACCGCAACTTTCCGCTTTGAACTTTCCCTTTCGAACTCCATATTTCTCTCATGGACAAAGAGCAAGTGGCTGAGATTCTCATCGAGATTGGGATTCTGCTCGAATTGAAAGGCGAAAATCCCTTCAAAACCCGTGCCTACGCCAACGCCGCCCGCACGTTGGAAACCCTCAACGAACCGTTGGAAAAAATCGTCGCTGAAAATCGTCTCGGCGACATCAAAGGTTTCGGCGAAGCGCTCCAAAAGAAAATCACCGAGCTCGTCACCACCGGCCACATGACCTACTACGACGAACTCAAAGCCGAAACTCCGCCCGGCCTGCTCGAGATGCTTCAAATTCCCGGCGTCGGTCCCAAGAAGGTCAAAGTTCTGCACGATAAACTCGGCATCAAAACCGTTGCCGAACTCGAAGCCGCGTGCCAGGCAGGCAAGGTGGCGGAACTCGCCGGATTTGGCGAGAAGACCCAGACCAAAATTTGCGAAGGCATCGCTTTCCGCCGCACCTATGCCTCGCGCCATCATCTCAGCAAAGCCATCGCCGCCGCTGAACCCATTCTTGATACTCTCCGTGGTCATCCCGATGTCATCCGTTGCAGTAGCGCAGGTAGCTTGCGACGTTCCAAGGAGGTCGTCGGTGATATCGATTTCCTGGTCTCCTCCAAAAAACCTTCCGAAATTCTCGAGTTCTTTGTCTCTCAACCCGGCGTCATCAATGTGGTCGCCAAAGGTGACACCAAGGCCACCGTCATCATCACCGGTGGCATACAAGCCGATCTCCGCGTCGTCAGTGATGCCGAATATCCCTTCGCTCTCGCCTATTTCACCGGCAGCAAGGAACACAATATCGTCATGCGCCAGCGTGCCATCCAGCGCGGCCTGCGCCTCAACGAATACGGCCTTTTTAAATCGAAGGAGGAAACCCGCGACTCGAAGCTCCTCGTCCCGTGCAAAACCGAGGAGGAAATTTTTCAAAAGCTCGACCTCGCCTACATCCCGCCCGAATTGCGCGAAGACCACGGCGAATTCATCGCGGCAGAGCAGGGGAAGCTTCCGCGACTCCTCGAGTGGACTGAACTCCGTGGCTCGCTCCACAATCACTCCACCTGGAGCGATGGCCACGCGACCCTCGAAGATATCGTCAATTACATGATCGAACTTGGCTGCGATTACTGGGCCATCACCGATCACTCCAAATCTTCCTTTCAAGCTCACGGCCTCGAACCTGCCCGCCTGCGCGAACAGATCAAAGCCGTCAAAAAAATCAACCAAAGCCTCGCTGACCAGGGCAGTGACTTCCGCCTGCTCACCGGTTCTGAAGTCGATATCTTGAAGGACCGCGTCGACTTCGATGACGATCTCCTCGCCGAACTCGATGTTGTTGTCGCCAGCCTCCACGCTGGTTTTTCCAGCAATGAAGCCGACAACACTAATCGTCTCATTCGCGCCGCGCAAAATCCCTACGTCCACATGCTCGGTCACATCACCGGGCGACTGCTCCTCGAACGGGAACCCTACAAGGTCAATCAGCAAGCCATCATCGATGCCTGCGCCGAAACCGGCACCTGGATCGAACTCAATGCCAACCCCTATCGTTTCGACATGGATTGGCGCCTATGGCAATATGCCAAATCCAAAGGGGTGAAATGTGTCATCAACTGCGATGCCCATCGCAACGAAAACGCCGGCTTCCTCCGTCTCGGCGCTGGCATCGCCCGCAAAGGCTGGCTCACGAAGGCCGATGTCATCAACACCCTCCCGCTTCCGGAACTGATGAAAGCTCTGCGTCATAAACGCGATTCCAAAAGGTAATTTATCTCCCGTTAACGCTCGTCAGCCCCGTCTTTTAGTCCCATGAGTTCCATCCTCAATTTGACTTTGTTGAGTATCTGGCCTGAAACCCTCCTTTGCGTCTCTGACGTCCTCTCAAAGTAAAAGAGAGAAAAACAGAACGGAGAACTGACCACGAACGACGGACAATCAGCGATGATAACCCTTTCAAATGCCTCCACTCGCGTACGCGCCCCGAGATCCCATCCCGCCGCCAGGCATCAATTCTCGCGTAGCATCCGTAAGCCGGATCAAACTTCGAGCACGCCAATTCCCCGCGCACGCCTGTTGGCTAACCCGCCACCCCTGGAACGCCGGTTTCCAGAACGGCTTACGATGAAGTAGTACTAATAACGCAGTGGCTCAACCAAGGCACGCGAAACTCTTCGACCATTCTCTCCACCCCATCCCCACCTCCCACCACCACTCAAAAATCAACACTCGCCCGCAACCCAAGAATCGTCGCCGTGTTCACACGTGATTGCCCCGATTCCACCAACTGCAGGTCTAACGTCGCGTGGCAGGACGGTGTGACAGCGACATTATAAAAGCACTCAAATCCCTGAGCCGAGTTTCTCAATCCCAGGAAGCCGGAAAGCCTAAGCTTCTGAATATTGTTGTAGTAGTAACCGATGCCGAATGCATCATCATCGCGTGTTGGAATCATACCGCGCCCGCCGACGCCCACACTGACGGCCCATTCAGTAGGATTGGTCTGTTTGTCAGCGAAGCCAAAACGTGAAAAAAGCCCAATGCCTTGGCGATCCGGCTCGCCATTGAGCAGGTCAACTGGCCTATAGCTCGATTCTTTTGTATAAAGATACTGCCATCCGCTACAGAAGACCGCCCATGTGTAGTTCTGTGTGGGGACAACGAGCCCCTGCCCCGGCAGGAATACCAGTCGGCTTCTGATTTTGGGAAAATCCTGGTTGAAGGAGTAGAGGGCTCCGACATTCATTCCGCCGGGAAGATGTCCCAGTGGATATTGAAAATCTGCCTCCGTGATCCATGTCTGTCCCTTGCCAAAGTCGTTGAAGCCCGTGGTTGTCGACGAGTCTGCTGTGTTTATGACCATGCTAATGATGGTGACGCCGCCGTTCGTTCCGGGGACAATTGGCATCCACACTACGCCAGCACCGAGCGAGCTGTAAGGAAGCCGCAATGTCACCGCCGGGTTGAAGAGAAAGTTCGCGTTCATGAACTGGCTCGTTCCGCGGCCCGAAGCGAACTCATTAGGATCGGCATCAAGGATGTCGAGCTTGCCTGCGAACAAACCCAGATGCTCAGAAAAGAACTGGGTGTAGTTGAGGTCGGTAATTGCGAGGGCTATATCCTGATCGAGTTTGCCAGTGTTCGGAAAAAAAGCGTCGCTGTTGACCGGCAGGATGGGCCCTGCAATACCATTGACCGAGCGACCATAGCGCGATTCAGCTCGGAATTTAATCAACGCTCCCGGCAATACCCCCATGCGCATCAGGTCTAGATTGAGCCTGTAATCAAAGCTACCGCCATATTCTGTTGCGCGTTCGCGCCCGCCATCAACCACGCTTTGGACATACTGATTCCATTCCACCCCGAGCTGGACGCCTTTGTTGGCCAGGTTCGTGCGCGCACCGCCCCAATCGCCAGTCAGGTACTGTCGTGTCCAGATATCAGTCGAGTAATCCGGAACCGGCAGAAGCCCCGCAGGCGCTGCAGCCGACCCATTTTGCTGATCAGTATTGCTGCCCGATGATTTGGAATCTGATTGTGCTTGAACTACTCCGACCGCACTCAGTGCCAGCGTCCCGGTCAGCGCGAGCTTCATGAGGTTGGTTTTCATACCGCTTCACGCCCAAGTGAGAATTGGGATGCTTTATCCATGTCGCTCACCGCCACAGGGTTGTCAAATAGCCTTCTCGTGATCACTCTATGCCTCCATTCGGAACGGCTTTCACTCGCGAACGCGCCCCGCGATCCATCCCGCCGCCGGGCATCAATTCTCACGTAGCATTCTGGGTAAGCCGGATCAAACTTCGAGCACGTCAATTCCCCGCGTACGCCTGTTGGCAAACCCGCCACCCCCGGAGCGCCGGTTTCCAAACCCGCTTACGATGAAATAATAACAATAAAGTGGTGGCTCAATTAGGCATCCGAAACGAGGTTTCTTCGGTTTTGTTGAGAGGGGTGGGTGAGGGAGGACCGCGACGCCAACCAATCCACCCATTCCGCGCGATAAGACCCAAGGCATGAATCCACAACACTTCAATTACTTCGTCAGAGTATTCTTATAAACCTTCCCATCTTTCATAATCACCACAAAATTCTTCCCCGGATCTTCAATCAACTTGATATCTGCAACCGGATCACCATCCACCAATAACAAATCGGCAAGTGCCCCTTCCTCAACCACACCCAGCGTTCCAGGATACGGATTGCGCGGCCCTGATAAGCGCAGCAACTCACCATTTACGGACGTTGCCATCCTCAGCGCTTCAGCAGGCGAGTACCAACGAACCATTTTCGCCAGGAACGCCCCTTGTTCAGCCGCTGCCTTCGCATTGAACAATATGTCGGTGCCAAAAGCCGTCTTGAGTTTGTACTTCTTCGCCAGCGCGTATACCTTGTCCGTGCCGGCGGCCACTTCCATCTTTTTGGCCCATTGTGTTGAACCGACTGGAAACGGGTTCGAATCCTCTTCGAATGAGAATGGTTGCGTGCTCAGCCAGATGCCCTTATCCGCCATCAACTTCGCGGTCGCTTCATCCATGAGATGCCCATGCTCGACGCACTTTACGCCCGCCGCGATCGCTCCTTGAATTGCATTGGACGTGTATGCATGCACCGTCACATATGTGCCCCAGTTTCCCGCAGCTTCCACGGCCGCACGCAACTCCGGCTCGGTAAAGGTGGACACATCCAACGGGCTATGCGGCGATGCCACACCACCACCCGCCGTCAATTTGATCTCCGATGCCCCTAGCAGAAGCTGCTCGCGCACCCGCACCCTCACCTCATCCGGACTATCCGCAACCATGCTGCCACCAAGCTGCTCCTGCCGTGTGAGTGGGGCGCCGATTGTTCTCGGCACTTCGAAGGAATGCCGAAAATCGCCGTGCCCGCTGGTGACCGTAATCATCGCACCTGCCGGATAAATGCGCGGACCCGCGACAACGCCTTCATCAATAGCCTGTTTGAGCCCAAAGGACGGTCCACCCAGATCCCGCACAGTGGTGAATCCGCGCATCAACGTATCTCCGGCTTCCTTCCCGGCGAGCAGATTGAGATAGCCAACATCTCCGGTCGTCACCGTTTGCAGCGGGGTCGCCGCCAACATCGTATGCCAATGCGCGTCGATCAGCCCCGGCATCAATGTGCGTCCGCCTCCTTCAATGATCTTCGTATCCGCGCGCCGATCGACCGGAATTGGCTCTGTCGAAATCTTCGCAATCTTGTTGCTGCGCACCAGCACATTGGAAGGCGCCGACAACGTGTCGCTCTTCCCATCAAAGATGCGCACATTCTGGAACAAAACGGTGGTGGGCATCGGTGGATTTATTGACTGCGAGACTGCATCATTTACCATGCAGGCCGGTAAGACAACGATTGCAACTACAATACACCAGTGGAGCAGGTTTAAAAAGCTACTCCGTTTCCTTTCAATAATGTCCATAGGTTTCTCCTCTTGATGTCGGTTAAATGGAAAATCACGATTGCCACGGCTATTGCGGAACCTTGCGCCTTCCCGTCGGCGCGCCGGTAGGCTGCAATTGCTGGCTCAGCTGAACTTCAAAATCACCTGGCTTCCATGAACCATCGAATGCGGGCGATTCCGGTCCGTAAATACGGAAGTACGCGAACCAGCCTCTTCCAGGAACAGTCTTGATCCATCTACCTTTCTGACCCGCGAGAGGCGTAGGACCAAAATACAAGTCCACCGGCGCAGTTCCTGCCACATCCTTTAATTCAAACATCGAACGAAGTGCAGCCTTGTCCTGGTCTGTCTGAACTTCGGAACGCGTCTGTGCGTCATAGACTGTTACCGACCAGAAGAGTTTGGCGGGCACCGGTTGAGGAACGGTAAGTTTATAACTTTTACCGCCATCAAGATAAGCCCCGCTGCTATCGCGCAGGCCCAGCCAGTAGAGCGAACCAGCTCCCGGGCTGCGGCGGAACATTGCGGGCGAGGTGACAATCGCCTGGGCGAACCAGCGGTCGCGGGCTTCGAGATCCATGCCACTGGGCGTCTCGAATTGCGCGCTGCCGGGAACAAGCCCAATCCATTCCCACTTGCGGTCTGGCCATGTCATGCGATCCGGTCGGGCAGAAGCGAAAGCAGCAACGAGCATTTGATCCCGCCCGGCTTTGGCTGCGCGTTCGAGAATGCCCTTCATCCTGGCATCCGGCGCAAACGGCTTGCCCTTTTCGATGCCGATTGCCGAAAGTAATCCATACATCGGTCGGAACTCTTCGGTCAGCGGTTCTGAATTAATCACTTTATGCAAAACCTCCCAGAACTGCATGTTGTCCTCCCATTTAAGACAGGAAACGTCCAGGGACTTTCCAGTGACATCGACCGCTGCCATGGGACGCGGATTAGCGTCTGAGAAGGGATGGATTTTGACGGCACGCAAGGCATTCATCGCCCCTTGCACGTCCCCTTTTTCCGGCAATGCTCGAATGGCGACCAGATTCTTAAGCGACTTGGAGCGACCAATATGATATTCATCCGGTATTATTCCGTCGTAACCGGGCGGCAGCACGATATGCTTGCCTCCTTTGCCTGCGTCCGGCCCCGGTATCCCCATGTCCATCACCCAGCCTTGATTATGATCATTCACCAGTCCGATGTAAGAGCCCGGAGGCAATTCGATAACCATCGGACCATCCTTCAAATCGATCGCAGCCGACCCGTACGGCGTATCCGAATTCAATGTGAATCCCACCTGACGCGGCCCGGCCGACAGGATGATGAAACTTTCATTATCCTTGAAGCCGTTGGCCCGATTTCCGTTAAAAATACTTTCGCACGAAACGGTCGGATACCAAAACCGATAAGCCGTCACTGCCCGCTGAAAATCCGCATTCTCATGCGCCTTTTGCGCGGCTTCAGAAGTTGGATAACCTCCCTTGAAGGTGTAGTCAGAAGTCTTTTCCTGAGCATGAACTGTAGGAATCAGCCAGTCACTCGTTAGCGCAAATGCCAATCCCATGATGGCAATCCCCAAGCTGCGCTTCCAGTGAGGTCGTTTCGTTTTCATTGTTCCTTCCTTGTTTATTTCATCTCTGTCCGCACCGAGGCGTCTTCGCACGCACGCGGACGGAACGCTGCGAAGTCTCGATGAGAGAACTAGTTGCCCGTTGGCAGCGGAATGTTGATGCCTTCCTTTTTGACCTGCTCCCTGATCCACTCGAACCGCTGGTATGCCGATAGCGTGATCGGACCCGTGTAGCTCTCGCTCTGCACCTTGCGCGGAGGATACTGAACGTACGTTTTCATCAGCTTTTTGATCTCATCACTGATGGTGATCATGACCCAGGTGCGTTCCGTGAAGTTGTTCATGAAGATGTCATAACGTTCCTGTGGGTCTGCCCAGAGATCGAAAACCTGTGGCACTGTGGCGACATATTTTTGCTGGCCTTTCCATCCGAGATTGCTATCTACTGCGAGTCCTCCCGTCGGCTGTCCGTCATCCCCGCGCAGGTTGAACACCGCTTTGTAATTGTTAACACGCGCGGCACCGGGGGAGAGTTCATCCTCGGTAAAGTAAAACCACGACGTGCGGTCGCACTTTCCCTTGCCCAACAGCAACGGTGTCATGTCGTAGCTGTCAAACACCATGGGTTTTCCTTCGAGATCCTTCTCGGGAAGTTTGGCGCCAGCCACAGCAGCGAAGGTGGCCATCAAGTCGAGACCGCCCACGATGTCGTGGTTCTTTGAATCGGGTGCGATCTTGCCCGGCCACACCGCAATGGCTGGAACGCGGTTCCCGCCCTCGCGCACAGTTCCCTTTGTCCCACGGAATGGAGTGTAACCTGCATCTGGATACACATCCTGCCACGCGCCATTGTCAGTTGTGTAGAAAACCAGTGTATCCTTGTCCAAACCCAGCTCGCGCAGCTTGTCCATTATGTGCCCAATGCGTGCATCCAACTCCACCACTGAGTCCGCATATTTGCTCTTCGACATGGATTTATGAACAAACTCCGGGGCTGGCAGATTCGGCTGGTGGACCTTCATGAAGTTGATGCTGATGAAAAACGGCTGGTTTGTGTTTTTCGCGGCGTCCTCCAGGAACTTCAATCCGGACTGCTCAATGTATTTGTCCATAAACGGAATGCCGACGACTCCCTTTTCCGGCGTATCCACGTACTGGCCATTGACCTTCCAATCCTCATGGGCCTTTTCTCCTGTGTTGCCTGACATCGAACCCTTGGTCACTTTGTCGAACATTTCCCGCAGCTTCGGGTCCATGTCGGGGAACCACGTCGGATCGCCATAGGTGTAGGCGTTGCAGTGATAGAGGAAACAGTGCTCCATCATGTCGTAACCGTGCGCATTCGGGAGTGCATAGTCCGCTTCACCCAGGTGCCATTTGCCGGTGAAATACGTCTTGTAACCCGCAGTCTTCAACACGGACCCGAGTGTCCATTCCGCCTTTGGCAAGCCACCGCCCTGGCCCTGAAACGCTACCGTTGTCATGCCACTGCGGTTGGGAATGCGACCGGTGATCATCGCGGCGCGTCCCGGCGTGCAACTCGGTTGTGCGTAGAATGAATAGAACTGCATGCCCTCTTTCGCCAACCGGTCAAAGTTAGGCGTCGGCATACCGCGCCCCTCGCCACCCCCGTACGCGCCGAGGTCGCCGTAGCCCGTGTCATCGGAAACGATGAACAGAATGTTGGGTTTCTTGGTCTGCGCCAGCGCCTCGGAAACTCCGGGCAGCACAAATGTCAATGCCATGAGAGCAGCCCAAAAGCTGCACATCCAGTGAGTTCGTTTAGTTTTCATTGTTCATTCCTATTTATTTTCAACTTATCTCGACTCTGGCTGCCTTCACGCACAACCAAAGCCTTACGCTCGCCTCCGGTTCTATTTCAATGATTGGATTTGTAGGTTATTTAAATTAGTGAGGAATGCGTACGGCCCTTCCAAGCCGCACGCCCAATTACCGTGATCGGTGCTCACTGTCCTTCATGCTCTTTCATTGCCGCATCAATCTTCTTCTTCACAGCGTCGAGGTTGAATGATGCCGGGTCCTGCATCGGCGGGTAATCGATGGCTGTTTTCGCCAGTTTTGCGACTTCCTGCTGGACTAGGACGAAGCGCCAGAACTCTCGGGCAAAGAAGTCATTCATATAGCCGCCGCCAAGGTCGTTAAGGGACTGGCCGCGAGTTGACGGCGTTCGCTCAAATGGATCCTGGCGGATGTTGACCAATGTCGGCATGTCGGTCGTGACTTTTTCGCCCGGCCAGCCCCAAGGCTGCTGATAAAACTGGAACTTGAAGTCATCCAGGCGAACGGCACCCAGATGAGGCCCACCAAAGTAGAAGAGTTCGTGGCGCGCGGACGGCCCTTTGTCTTCAAGCAAAGCCATTTGGTTGTAACCATCAAGGTGGTTCTTGTACTCGCGGTCGCCGAACTTCACACCTTTCAACAACTGGTCAGTGATGTCGGTATTGCCCGCCGCGGCGCACAAGGTCGGGAACCAATCGAGACCGGAAAAGATTCCGTTCTCGACCGTGCCCGGCTTGATGTGGCCCGGCCAGCGTGCGATGCATGGCACACGGAAACCGCCTTCGCCGACGGTGCCTTTGGTGGCCTTGAACGGTGTCATGCCGCCATCAGGCCAGGTGAACACTTCCGCCCCGTTGTCGGTGGTGAATACCACGATGGTGTTGTCGGCCTCACCCATGTCGTCCAGGTGTTTGAGCAGCGCTCCGACGTTATCGTCCAACTGAGCCATGCCAGCTTCCTCAAGACCAAAGTTCGACTTGCTGTTCTGCATCGCGCTGTATTTTTTGGCGAGGAACGTCCAGACGTGCATGCGCGTGGAGTTGTGCCATACGAAGAATGGCTTGCCGTCTTTCTTGGCCTTGTCCATGAAGTCGATGGAAGACTTGACCAGGACTTCGTCGAAGGTCGTCATATCGTATTTCGCCTTCAGGAACGGCAGGTCGTGCATATTGGGCACGTTGGACATGTCCGGGAAGGGAGGCAGAGGGCCTTCATCCACGACCTTCTGCTTGCCGACTTTGCCCCAGCGCGGCATCTCAGTGGTGTCATCCTGATCCGTCGCCCAACAATGCACCACACTGCGCGGGCCAAACTTGTTGTAGTAGGCCTCGTCAACAGGGAACGAGTACCAGTACGGATCCGACAATGCATCAAGGTGATACAGGTAACCAAAGAACTCATCGAAGCCGTGCAGTGTCGGGAGATATTTGTTCAGATCTCCGAGATGGTTCTTGCCGAACTGACCGGTGGCATAGCCCTGCGCCTTGAGCGCCGTGGCCAGCGTGCAGGCTTTATCCGGAATGCCAACGTCGGCACCGGCCTGCCCCACCGTGGTTAGTCCCGTGCGCAACGGAATCTCGCCCGTGATGAAGTTGGCTCGTCCCGCCGTGCAACTCGCTTCAGCGTAGTAGTCGGTGAACCGCATTCCCTGGGAGGCTAACTTGTCGAGGTTCGGGGTTTTGCCAGACATGATTCCCTGGTGATAGGCACCAATGTTAAACCAGCCGACGTCGTCCCCCATGATAAACAGAATGTTGGGTTTCTTTGCCTGTGCTGGCGCATTGCAGACTCCAAGCCCCACAAACGCAAGCGCCAGAGCGGCGATCCCAAGGCCGCGCGTCCAGTGATGTTGTATTGTTTTCATGTCCTCCTTGTTCCTTTCATTTTCAGTTTTGTCCGCACTGGAATGCCTTCGCGCGCACGCGGACGGCGCGTAGCGAAGGGCTTGCGCTCATTTGTAGGGAAAACTCTCCTTGAACTCGTGCGACGATAAAGCCATTGGGTCCATTAGTGATGCTCCTTTGATTCCGTCGAATCTTTCGGTCATGGAAGCCTGCGCGAGTGCAGGCGGTCAGAAGAATAGGACCAACCGGGGCAGGGTGCCGGGTTGACGGCTCCTGGTTTTAAGTCGGTCTCCTTTCAGCGTCAGTGAGTTGAGTGCCTCACTGCATTCACTTTCCCAAAACTGCTGAACCTCCTGAAACTTTGCTCCGTTTACCTCAATGAATGCAGGCAAGGCGGCATGATTGAATCAAGATTGGGGCGGCTGCTTATCCGGTCCAATCCGAATTCTCGCACTCACGGCTCATCAACTGACAAGCGACGAAATCGCCGTTAAGCTAGCCCACGAGTATGGAGAAAGTCAAATCGCGGACGCTGTTTTGGTCTTCAAATGAGCACGAAGGCGGTCGGACCAATCGGGAAGGGCGTGGGCGTGGCTGAGCTGAATATCTTTCGCAAAAGCAGTGGAATTATAATCTGCGGAGCGCCGGTTTCCAAACCGGCTTGCGATGAGGTACAAGCAAGAGCGTCCATTTTTTCACTTCTGCAACCAAACCCCCTGGCTGCTTCTCTGCAACAGACAATTCGTTAAAACTGAAACGCACTCGTCACCGGTTTCCCATCCAGCGATTCCGGACGCGGCACATCCAACAACCAAAGCGCCGTGGCCGCCGTGTCGCAGGTGGATACTGGCGTCTCGATCGTCATTCCCTTCTTCACCCCTTTACCCCAGACAATCCACGGAATGTGCATGTCATCAGGCATGTTGGTCCCGTGAGCCCGCTTGTGGCCGCCATGATCTGCGCTGACAATAACCACGCTCTGGTCCGCGATTCCCGCCTTGCGAATTGCCTTGAAGATTTCGCCCAGCGCGGCATCGACAGTGGCTAATGATTTGATTTGTTCGGGCGATTCCCAACCATATTGATGGCCAACCACGTCGGGATCTGAAAAGTGGATGAAGCAAAGGCTCGGCTTCTTTTTCACAATATAGGCCGCAGCATCCCTGGCCACGGTTTCCGCGAAGACTGTCCCTTCCTTCTCCAGTTTGGACTCACCCGTGGTGCTCTTCATAACCACGCCTGATTCCGCCTTGTTGTAATCAAATTCATCCACCGTTTCGGGCAAAAGCAGATGGCGGAACTTCTCCTTGCCCACGAACATCGCTGTTGAAAGTCCTGCCTTCTTCGCCTCAGAAAATATCGTTGTGACGTGCACCAATCCTTGTTTCGGCTCCCAATCATTCCAGAGGATATGATGCTTGTCCGGCCCCACACCCGTGAGCATTGAGGTGTGTGAAGGCAGCGTTTTGCTGGGAAAAATTGTGTTGGCCACCCACGTATGCGCTCCTTCCGCAACCGCCTTTTGCAAAACCGGCATCTGGCTTTCTTCAATCGCGGCGGGTTTTCCTCCATCGATGCTGATGATAAAAACATGCTCCGCCAGCGGCTTGGCCAGTGCGGCGACTGTAAACGTAAAAGTAGCCACGAAGACCGCACAACGACGAAAATACATCATAAATTCAAATCAATGGAGAATGCCTTCTGCGACATTTTCCGATGACTTGACGCGCGCCGCTCAAAAAAAATTCATCTGCAAACCAACTCCTTTAACTTTCTCATCAGCGAATGCTGACTTCATCGCCTCTGCCATACGTGTCTGAGCTGGTATGTCATTAACGTAGCCTTCCTTCTTTCTGTTTTTTCTTCTCCAATTTCTCCATGGTGCGAGCCAAAGCTTCGGGATCCAGTTTCTCCAGCGCAGCAATCGCCTGATCATGCACAGTGATGCTCGTTCGCGAATCTTCTATCATTCGTTGCAACGCAGGCACCGCCGATTTGGCTTCCATCCCCATTTCTGAGATAAGCCGAACCGCGGTTGACTTACTCCAGCTGAACCGGTCACCCAATGATTTTATAACAACAGGCAAAGTAGCCTTCACCTCATGATTGATTTTCCACAAGGCATCCGCTGCGTGGAGTGGGTCATTACCTTCTCCTGTGTTCAGGAGATTGGTGAGTTCGGGAATTGCAGGTGTGGCGGCAGGTCCCAGTTCGCCGAGCGTGACGAAGGCAGTTTGGCGAGTGCCATAGATATCCTTGTCGTGCAACCCCGGCAGGGCCAGTGCAAGGGCCTCATCCGCATTACCGTTCAGCTTCCATAGCGCCATTGCAGCCGAAATTCGGGTTCTCATGTTGGTATTTGCTGTCTCGCGTGCCATGGCGGTAAGTGTTGAAATGGCTTCTTCAGTATGACGATTCAGTTTGCCGAGTGCCGTTGCCACGCTGATGCGGGTGTTGGTATCGCGGGATTGAAGCAACTCCTTTAGTGATGCCACCACATCATCGCTCACCGGGGGGAAATTGCACAAAACCATCGCAGCCGTTTCATCGACACCTTTGTTTTGATCATGAGTCAATTCCTCGATGAGCGGTTTCAGCGTTTCTGCTCCTTTTGGAAATTCCTTCTGGGCCCATGTGCATTCTCTGAGGGACTGGTTACGCATGCTGGGATTGGAATCCTTCAGCCCTCTGGAGAGAATCTGGACAATCTCGTCAGCGCTTACTGATTGTTTGTCAATTTTTACCAAGGCTTCCAGCGCGGCAAACCGGAAAGTGCTGTTTTGCGCATGAACCACTTCCTTCAGAACTGGAACTGCTGGCTGTGCTTTTGCTTCCAGATGTTGGAGCCAGGTTATAATCTTTCGCACGGTCTCATAATCCAGCAATCCTTTCTGAAGTTCGTTTTCTAAAATCTCCGTCAGTCCCGGTACTGCCGATGCTGTGCGCTTGTCGCGCTCAAAGATAATGCTATGAAGTCCCATTCTCACCATTTCGAGGTCGGGCTCTTTTTTGAGCGCTTCAACCAAAGCAACAATGGTCTCTTCATCATCCGGCATGATAAATTCCAACGCAAAACCTGCCGTCTCTCGGATTGCCCGATCGGGGTCTTTGAGCGCTTTGATGTATTCAGGCACTGCCGGATCTGCCGCTGGGCCCATTTCTCTCAACACCCCGGATGCATCGATACGGAATCGCCGAATATTCACTGGTGGTGGCAGACGCTTCATCAGGGACGACGGCATCTTGGGATACCATTTCCTATAAAGCTGCCTCGAACTCGTATCTTTGGTGGTGAAATCCCTCAACAGATAAGGAACGGCCGGTTCCCCGATTTCCAGAAGGGAAAGGTGTGCCTGAAATTGTGCCTGAGCATTCCCAGAATGTAACTGGTCCAGCCAGTAACCAATGCTTTTTCCCTGATATGTCAGCTCAGGGTGCTTGATCCAATCCACGACCAGAGTTGTTGTTCCGGCAGCCAGCAGTATCGCCGTGCCCACAATGACGGCGGTTTTTAATTTTGCCCATGCCATAATTTTGAGTGTGCCGATCCCGGCTGTAAGCCCAACAAGCTCTCCTTTGAAAACGAACCATCAGGCGTTCGCGTTCCCGGATTTCAAATACGAAAACCTGAAGATGTCATCCCTTTTCTGCCAGCCTCGGCGACTCCAATAGGCAATGGCAGAGTCATTCTCAACCAGCACATCGATATGCGTCTTCACAATCCCAAGACGGGCCAGCTCTGTCAGGCATCGTTCAACCAAAGCCGTCCCGATGCCACGCTGATGGTAAGATCGTGAAACAGTCAGGTGCTGCAAATAACCACGTCGCCCATCGTGCCCGCACATCACGCATCCAACCAGTTGTCCATCGACAAGTGCCACGAAACTCAGACTGGGATTACGCTCCAGGTAACGTGCCGTGGCCTCGCGGGAATCTGCTTCTCGCAGCCGAACTCCGGTTGAACTGGAAAGCAATGCCATTACTGAATCGTAGTCGGTTATGATCATTTCACGGATCGTCATAGAATGGAAAGTAACGATTTAATATGAACAAGTGCCACTGCGCAAATCAGTTCAGATTCCTCTTCGCAGCTTCACTGTCAATTTTCTAATTGCCGGCCACAACCCTGTCTCCGTGAGAAGGAGGGCTGGAAATAACCATAAAGCGAACATTCGAGTCCGTGTCGTTGTAAACCCGATGCGTGACTTGAGGGGCAATCTCGAGTCCTTGTTCAGGATTCAGACTGTGCACTTTTCCCTCAACGGAAATCGAGAGCGTGCCGGAGAGGACATAGAAAAGTTGACGCGATCTGCCATGAAAATGCGCCACCTCGGAAGTCTGAGGCGGCATCTGCTCCTGAATGACGCTCAGCTCAGCGCTTCTCAGTAGATGCCAGCCGTCGCACCGATCTCCCCAGGTGTAATGCTCTGCTGTTTGTATCGAGATTATTTCTTGGTTTTCCATGTGCATAGCAACTCCTGCTCGCGCTCAGGTGTCAGACCAACTTTCCTTGTCGTCACACTCTTAATTGATTCGCTTGCCACATCGCGATCACGGTCCCAAACTAGGATGTCACGCGCCGTGTCAACCAATGGACGGCAAACAAGGTCGGAGTTAAACGCCCGGTTGGAATTGACTTGGAAAAAGCCTGCATATTCCTTGTCTGCCTCTGGAATCCAAAGCGGCAGATCACTCCAGGGTGCAACACCTTTGTCCAACAGGAATTGAGGGGCTATCCAGCAAAGTTGGGAGGTGTTGTCACTGGCGGTCTTACACGCTTCAAGCATGCTTCCGAAAGTCAGAGGCTGTTGAGGTCCTGTAGCATTAAACAGACCGACCTCTCTTTTTTCCACCATCCGGATTGTCCAGTCAGCCAGGTCTCGCGCGTCAATCAACTGCATTGGTTTTTCAGGATTCTCTGGGGCCAGCGTTTCGCCACTATTCGCGATGCGGCGCACCCAGTAGGTAAAACGGTCCGTCGGATCGTAAGGTCCAACAATCACTCCCGGCCTTATCTTCAAGACTCGTCCCGGCATACTCTCTTCAGCAGCATGTTCACACAATGCCTTGCGGGCACCGTAGGTTTCCATGTTGCTTTCCTCCTCAACCGCTCCCGGTGGCAACGTTGCCACTGAAGCTGTCTCATCGAGCCCGGACACGCTGAAATCAGCATACACGGACACGCTTGAGATAAAGGTGTAATGTTCGACTGCCGACGCGAGCAATTCGGCTGTCGCACGCACTTTGGCGGAAACATATCCGGATGTATCGATTACCGCGTCCCATCGTCGACCTTTTAGCGACTCCAAATTTCCCTCACGATCACCACGAAGTTCCTCAACTCCGGAAAATAATCCCGGATTCGATTGCCCTCGGTTGAACAACGTAACTGCGTGTCCGCGTGCCAGTGCAATCTGCGTTAGGTGCCGACCTAGGAATTTAGTTCCTCCGAGGATTAAGAGTTTCATTTTTGCTTTTAGCGGCTTGGATGTGACATTTTACACATCCTCGTTAAGCCTCTGTTGTAAATACGCTTCGAGATCAGGACTCTTGTAATTCCGCAACACACAATCCACCCATGCTTTCCGCTCGAACGCCATGACGCGTAAATCCCACACGCAGGCTGCCAAACCAGTCGGCGTCATATACGTGAGGCGAGCGGGATCATTGCTGGGCGACACATAAACATGATGGTGCAGTTCGTTCTCCTCCGCCCACCAATCGACAAAAATAAAATTGGATGTCCGCCCATCGTGAACACCAAGGAATCCAACTGAGTAATGCTGCAGTGTGGAAGGAACCGTGGCCAATTTTTCGCGCGCAACTGTTTTGGCGGCTTCAACCAGCTCCGCTCTTGCAGTCAGACGCTCGTAGGCAATACTGTAAACCTTGATGCGCCATTCTCCTTCCTGCCAAAGTTCAAGAAACCGAATGGGCCTCGTTTTGTAAGGTTGGATGATCATCAGCGTATTGGGCGGTTAATGATCGTGACCCGCATAAATCCACATGGGTTCGGTGTTGCCGGCGCGCTCAAAACCGCACTTGCGATAGAAGTCGAGCGCCCGCCCGTCCGCCACGAGCATGTGTTGATGAAAGCCGTTGTACTTCCCCATTAACATCGCCATGAGCTGCTTGCCGACGCCGCGGCCTTGATACTCTGGAAGCACGAGCAAGTGGGGATAATAAACGACCAGGTGGCCGTCTGAAATGGCATTGCCAAGACCGACAAGTCTGCTGCCATCCCAGGCCGAGACGAGCGAGTGAGATGCCAACAGCGCCTTACGCAACGACTCTGGCTTTTCTGCGGATGACCACTCGTTGGCGCGGTAAAGCGTCAGGATGCTCTCGAGCGCAATCTCCCGGGTTTCACTGTAATGAACGGCCTTGGCAGACATGGCCGTATGCTCATTTTTATTGCTGGCAAGGTCAAGCCATTCAATTATTGAATTTATGGAGTAGTTGCGGATGAAGCGAGGTGCTTCATGAAGCAGGACCGCTGGTAGGAGACTCACTCATAAGCCAGCAAAACAGCATCACAAATAGTTCTGAGCAATCAAATCGCTGCAAGGAGATTCAGGCGAACTGTTCTGACTTCCGTTCCTTCCACCGCGCAATTAAAAGGCCGCCTTCGTAGAGCGACTGGAGCATGGCAAACACGATGATCTGACTCACCACCTCAGGTGAGGTCAACAAGGCGGCTAGAAAATTGACCACCAATATGGCTGGTCGGAACCTTCCCATGGCGAGCGCAGCAGACCAGAATCTCCGACGGTTTAAACGCTGCACGATCTTGACCTTGCCATACTCCGAGCGAAGCGCGTCTGCTTGTCCAATCCGTTGGGTTGCGGAATCGAACGCCTGCTGCGCGCTCATTCCGGCCTGAATCTGCTGCCCCACGTCATCGCGCAAATGACTCTCCAGTTCGTCCAAAGCTTCTCTACTGTTGAAGCCGCCCCTGGCTAGTTGCTGCCGCGACTCGATAATTGCTTGTTCGAGGTTAAACATGAATATTCCTTTTATCCATTAACTGGCTGAATGGGTGGATATATAGGCAGCTTCGTCCATCCCATTTGTAATACCTCCAACGATTGCCAGTGGTGCTATTCCCCAAAGAGTGGCCACGACCACTTCGCCAAGGGTGAGGTTGCAATGCGGCAGAATCACATAGAAATAAACGAAAACCCATGCGACTGCTGGTAGAGCGCACGCAAATTGAACTTTGATCCTGGCTCGATCGCTGGTGAGAACTGGTAGAAACCTTGAAAGATATCGACCACTGCCAAGCGATAAAAGCGAGAAAATCACCGCGGCAAAACCGAGCAATCGCTCAGTCGAACCCAAGTCGCTTTTCAACAGGCCAAATATGCCTCCCAGCAGATACACCATGCCTCCGATTATAAGAGAAATGCGGGCCAATCTACGTTGCTGGGCCTCTGTTCTTTTAATTTTCATAAACTCCTCCTTTAATGTTTCAACTTTACCGATTCTGCGGACAGCATCCTCAAAGGCTGGCTGTGCGCCCACACCCGACTGCATCTGCCGTTGAATGTCTTCGCGCAGGTGGCATTCTAATTCTTCCAATGCAGCGGAACTTTTTATTCCACCCGCAGCCAGTTGCCGCCGCCATTTCTTGATTTCTTGTTCGAGGTTAAACATGTTGTTCCTTTTATTTTACGAACCAGCCAAATCCTTTAAAATTGCCTCTCGCGTCGTCTCAGTCTGGACGCCAAGATTTCTTAAGACATGCCCGGCAACACCCTCGTTTTCCAGGAGCAAGCCCAGAAAGATATGTCCAGTGCTGATATGAACGTGATTGAGGGCATTGGCTTCCCGCGCGGCGAGATGAAGCGCCTTCCGTGCGCGAGGTGTATATGGAATCGCCATGTTCGCCTCGTGAACCGGCCCAACACCAACGAATCTCTCGATTTCCGCCTTGATGGCTGAGTTATCCACTCCAGCCTTGCGCAAAACTTTCAGAACAATTCCATCCTCCGATTTCATCAAACCGAGCAGCACATGTTCCGTGCCGATAAAATCGTGGCCGAGGCGTGGGGCTTCTTCTCGCGCGAGTTCCAGAGTCTGAAGCCCGCGAGGTGTAAACGTATTTAAATCCGGGAAAGGAAAAGGCTGTTCCCGACCGAGAATTCTGATCAACATGCCCTTAAGCTTTATTGGCAGTTGCCACCACTTCGCTAACCCAACCTTGTTAAACTCCACTTTAAGGACGTTGGTTTGGCCTATCTGCTGGGTGGCCGAATTGAACGCTTGTTCTTCACTTGTTCCCGACCGCACCTGCTGCTCCACATCATCACGTAAATGACTCTCAAGTTCATCCAATACTTCAGGAGTCTTGATTCCTCCGGCAGCAAGTTGCCGCCGCCATGCTGAGATTGCTTGATCCAGGTTAAACATGTTGCTCCTTTTATTTCTATGAGGTCATGGGTCGTGTATCGGTATGAACTACCACCCGTAACTGCCCTCGCAGGACATGTGCGAATCCAATGCAACTGATAAGGCTGAACACCAAACCGAAAACCGGATGCAGAGGTAACAACAAAACCACCAAACCGCCCAAGCCTATGCATATCTGCCCCGCCCACACCGTGCGCATCCCGCGTTTGAGACTTCCCGTTCCTCTTGCTGGTTGCATGGCCGCCATAAGAGGCAGAACAAGCGATAGCAAGAGACCGTCGATGAGAAAAAGTGCCTGCAACTCGTCCTTTATGGAGAGATTCAACGCCAGGATGGATCCCGCGAAAATAACAGCCAGAACTGTTTTCACTCCTCGCGGCAACACTGTTTTACTGACTCCAACTTTCTGAAATTCCTCCTTCAGCGCATTGGCTTGGCCAATCCGTTGGACAGCGACCTCGAATGCTTGCTGTCCACTTGCACCCAACCGCATCTGCTGCTCCACTTCGTCACGTAAATGACTCTCGAGTTCCTCCAAAGCTTCAGGAGACTTGATTCCACCAGCCACCATTTGCCGGCGCCATTCTGTGATTGCCTGATCGAGATTAAACATGTTGCTCCTTCCAGAGGCCGCTAAGCACGGAATTGATGAGGGTCCATTGCTCACGTTTTTCCTTAAGCATCTGCTGGCCATCCTTCTTGATTGAGTAGTACTTGCGCTTGCGCCCGTTCTCGACCTCCACCCAGCGCGACTTGATCCAGCCGTTGTCCTCCATGCGGTGCAGCACCGGGTAAAGCATGCCGTCGGTCCACTCAATTTTTTCACCGGAAAGCTGCTTGACCTCCTGAATCAACGCGTAACCGTAGCTCTCCCCTTTGGAAAGCAGGGACAGAATCAGCGGTTCGGTGGAAGCGGCAACAAGTTCTTTCGGAATCATAAATTAATTACCTTTCTTTCTATATGCATTGTGACGCTATGTATGTCAAGGGCAAAGATTGTCTTGATACAAATCTTGCCGCTTATGCTTCCTGCTTCTATAACGTTTGCACCTTGAACACTCGAATGTGTCAGCCTACCCGACTTGATTTTGTTCTTCGCCTGGCAGCCATTGTTTTGTTCGCGTTTCTTTCACTGCCGTGCTCCGCTGCAAGTGCACCATGCCGGATTGAAGTGGTTGAGAAGGACACCGGTTGGCCGGTTCCTTTGGTTGAACTCACCACCACGCACCACGTCCGCTTCGTCACCGACAACGCCGGGTTAATAGCCTTCGACCTTCCAGAGTTGATGGGGAGGGAAACTTGGTTCACCATTAACGGGCAGGGTTATGAAGTCCCTCAGGATGACTTTGGAAATAGAGGCGTCCACTTCGTGCCCGAGTCCGGGAAGACAAATCGTATCGAGGTCCAAAGAACCATCATAGCCCGGCGCCTTGGTCGATTGACCGGTGGCGGTCTCTTTGCTGAAGGACAGAAGCTCGGCCAATTCAATGATTGGCACGAGTCCGGCATTCTCGGATCTGATACTGTCCAGACTGCCATTTATCACAGCAAGCTCTTTTGGCTCTGGGGCGACACCGTCATTCCCAGTTACCCTTTGGGCATCTTTGACAGCAGCAGCGCTACGACACCCGTCAAACCTTTGTCCAAATTTGAACCACCCCTTCAGGTGCTGTTCAACTACTTCAACGATGACAAAGGACGTCCACGCGGCGTTGCTCCCGTGCCTGGTAAAGGCCCCACGTGGATTACCGGTTACCTCAGTCTTCCAGATGCCAGCGGAAAGGAACACCTCGTCGGTACCTATCTAAAAATTCGTAATCATCTTGATGTGTATCAGGTTGGACTTGTGGCATGGGACGACCAGCGAGAAACTTTTGAGACTTTTCGTGTGCTCTGGAATCAATCCGAGGCGAATCCAAAACCAGGCCTGTTTCTCGACGGCCATCCTGCACAATGGACCGATCCCGCAGGCAAAAAATGGGTTCTTTTTGGCAACCCATTTCCCACCGTGCGCTGCCCAGCCACATTCGAGGCCTGGGGTAACACGAACACATGGGAGCCCCTCAAGCATCCGGATAAACTTCTCGCTGCCACCACGGGCGAAACCGTCAAGCTGCACAGCGGCTCCATCGCATGGAATCCCTGGCGCAAACGTTGGGTTACGGTCTTCATGCAAGCTGAAGGCAAACCCTCCTACCTTGGCGAACTTTGGTATGCCGAAGCTGATTCGCCAATGGGGCCATGGGGGCGCGCCGTGAAAATATTAAGTCACAATCGGTACACCTTTTACAATCCCCGGCTTCATCCCGAATTCACCTCGGACAATTCCCCCATCCTGATTTTCGAAGGTACCTACACGATGGAGTTTTCGGGCAACTCCAATCCCACTCCGCGCTACGACTACAACCAGATATTATACCGCCTGGATTTGGATGATCCACGCCTCAAGCCAGCGCAGGAACCATGAACATGCTGTGCATTTATCCATGAGACTAAAATCTCTTTTCCTTCTTCTCACCACGTTAAGCACTGCGCACATCTCTGCCGGCGCAGACTTCGCCCTGCAGGATGGCGACACACTGGTGTTCCTCGGCGACAGCATCACCGCCGGTCACGGATACACCAAGCTGGTGGAGGAATACACGCTGCTGCGATTCCCGGACCGACACGTTCGGTTCTTCAACGCAGGGCAGGGTGGAGACACCGCCGCTGGCGGGCTGCAGCGTCTCGACCGCGATGTCTTCAGCCATGGCGCGACCGTGCTGACGGTGGCCTTTGGTGTGAATGACATCGGTTGGGGCATGAAAGCAGACGAGGAACATAAGCAGAAATATTTCGGCGGCATCCGTGGCATTATCGAAGCCTGCCAAAAACATCACGTGCGCGTGTTCATTTGTTCTCCAGCCATTACTGCCGAAAATCCCGATACCGCGGAAAATGGCTTTCTGCAAAAAATGACCGATGAAGGTCTCGCCATTGCCAAATCTATGGGCGCGCAAACCATCGATATCCAGCGCACGATGCGAAGCATCCAGCGCGAAATCACGAAGGCCGATAAAGCCGAAACCGATCCCAAAAAGAAAACCCATCTCCACGTCGAAGATGGTGTGCATCTCACCGACCTTGGCCAACTCGCCATGGGCTATGCCATTTTGAAAGGTCTTGGCGCGCCATCGGATGTTTCCTCTGTTGCACTCGATGGAAAGACCGGCAAACTTATTAGTGCCAGGGGCTGCCGAGTGGACGATGTGCATACCTCCACCAACGGCGTCACCTTCACTCGCGTGGACGAAGGTCTGCCACTTAATCTCGGCATGCTGGGCGCCCTAAACTTTCGCTTCATTCCGATTCCAAATGAGCTGAACCGCTATCTGCTCACCATCCAGAATCTGCCTTCCGGCAAGTACAACATCTCCGTCGATGGCCGCACGATAGGCATCGCCACAGACACTCAACTTGCCACCAGTCTAAATATCTCCTCAATGACCACCAATGGCTGGGAACCCGGTGGACCATGGGATGCTCAAGCCGCCGTTATCAAGGAGCTCACTGAGGCCCGCTCCAAAATGGAAATTGCCAGCAACCTGAGAGTCCACTTCCTCACCAATCATCCGCAGATGACTTCTTTGATCTCACAGGCACAAATCACTGAAACCAACCTGGTCTGTCTGCAACGACAGACCGCTCATCCCTTTCCATATCACTTTGAAATCAGGAAGGCGGAATAAACGTGCCCTTCTCGGAAATCCGACCAGGCTGATTTTTCCCTGCCACCAGTTGCTCTTCAGGGCATCTTCAGTTAAATAAATTCATGCACTGGGTCCAAATCATTGCACAGAATAGAATCAACGAAGCCATCGAGAAGGGTGAATTCAATGACCTCCCCGGCAAAGGCGAGCCACTCAATCTCGACAGTTATTTTGACTCTCCGGAAGCCGATCGCGCCGCCAATTCTCTCCTGAAAAATGCGAATATGGTGCCGCCGGAAGTGGAGTTATTGAAGGAAATTGAGCAATTGGAAAACTCTCTGAAGACCTGCCTTGATACCACAGTTGCCACCAAACTGCGGGAAAATCTTCAGGCAAAACGCGTTTCCTTCAGCCTGCTCATGGAGCAACGGCGCAGGCGCTAAACCATTTTTGAGGTTCTGCATTTCTCCAACCTTGCCATCGGATGACATTTCGTTGAAATTAGACGCATCTCAGCCAAACTCCGGTTTCGCTGATAACTGACAACTGAACGTTGAAATTTTGATTTTTTATGGGCGCACAATGGAAACAAGCCGGTCGCGAAGCCAACGCACAAAAGCGCGGCCAGATGGTCGTGAAACTCGTTCGCGAAATCATGGTCGCCGCCAAGCTCGGCGGCGCTGACCCCGATTCGAACGCGCGCCTCGCTGCTGCCGTTGAGAAGGCCCGCAAAGGCTCCGTCACGCGCGATACCATTGAGCGAGCCATCAAAAAAGGTGCCGGCCTCACCGAGGAGAAAATTGTTTTTGAACTTTGCACCTACGAGGGATTCGGTCCGCACAAGGTCCCCGTTATCGTCGAATGCCTGACCGAGAATCGCAACCGTACCGCACCCGAGATTCGCAACATTTTCAAGGTCGGTTCACTCGGTCAACCCGGCAGCGTTGGTTTCTTTTTTAACCATCTCGGCGTCGTCGAAGCCACGCACACAGATGCCAATCGCGATGCTGAAAGCGACGCCATTGAAGCCGGTGCCCAGGAAATCGAAGCGCTCGAGGCCGAAGAAGTTCCTGAAGGTCAGAAGGGCGCACGGTTCCTGACCGAAATCAAGGACCTTGACCACGTTTCAAAAGCTCTGAAAGCCGCCGGTTGGAATGTCATTGCCTCGGAGATCCGTTACATCGCCAAAAGTTTCACCGATGTCGAAGGCAACGCTCGCAAGGAAGTCACCGACTTTCTGAATGCCTTGGACGATCACGACGACGTCCACCGCGTCTACGCTGCGTTGAAAAAAGCCCGCGTTGGAATTAGGGCGCGCTCAGTCACGATTTCGAATCGCTCGTAAAACCCTGCTTGGCAGCGATCGTTTTTTCTTCGGTGGAGTGGGAGCGGGAACGGGGATGGGAATTGGAGCGGGTGGTAGTGGTGGCAAGGGCGCGGTATTGATAACTTTTTTAACGAGCGGACTCAGCGATTGCATATAAGCACCGGCTGCGGCCAGTTCAGTTGCCAGGTCAGCCTGAGAGCTCTGCTTAAACTCCGCGATGACTTCCTCATACATTTGCACGAGGGCATCCGTGGTCTGTTCCAAATCGGCCTGGTGGCGCACCAGTTCGCAAACTTTGCCGGATTCTTCCGCATTGTATTGCGCGATCTGTTCCATCAGCCGCTCCACCGTAAAAGCATCGCGTAGAGTCCGGATGCCAAAATTGAGTTGGCGCAGCTTATCAAAATTCTGTGTGGAAACCAGAGGTCCGCACCCACTGGCGTCACATACAATCAGAGCATTGCCAACCGCCATCGCTTCCAGGGCTGAGCGGCCTTTGGCAAAGACCAGATCGTATCCGGGCAAAATCACTTCCGGCTCGTTCGTTGCGGTTTCGATCCCGCTTCCGATGACATCCAATTCAATCTGAGACCGCGCGCAAGCTTCGCGCACGCTTTGGACGTAATTGTCTCCCCGTGCATAATTGCTGAAAATGACTGCCCGCCCCGGCTTGGCAGGCAAGGGTGCGCGCCGTTGAAAGCGCTTCAAGTCCACGAAATTCAGCATGACCTTTACTTTTTCTTCGGGTATTCGAGCCTCGTATAACACGCGGTCCAGGCAGGTGGCATCCACCGCCACGTAGCGCAAAATCCTTGGAAAAACCGGCGGCATCTCCTCCCAGGGTATCCAGCCATGACAGAAGGAAATGGCCGGCACTCCCGGCAGGGAGAGCATGGCCGTCATGGTATCGAGGTGATGCTGGCCATGAATGATATCCGGGCGGAAGGGCAGGGCACGAAGATCATCAACCACTGGAATCGTCGCCTTGCGAAGTTCCCCGGCCACATCACCCAGTTTCGAACTGTAGGCGATCGGTGTGTGGCCTCGATTTTGCAAACTGATTGCCAGATCCCGCACGTAAAGTTCCGTGCCCGCCCGTCCGGCGAGAGTATTGTTCGTGATTAGAATGCGCATGGACTTCCGGAGTTCACCTTTTCCACCTCGGCCCACATTGCCTGAGCCAGCGGCAGCATATGCTCGCGGAAGCGAATCACATGCTGGTAATGACCGGCTGCTTTTTGCTTTTCGCCGTAACTTTCGTAGTAAGGCACTTCAGCATGGTCCAGGTTTATGCCGGTATGGTTCGGCACTGGACGCAGCCACTCCTGCGCGAAGAGGATCTTGCCAAATTGCTTCAATGCCCCCTCCACCTCGTGCTTCAACTCGGGATAACCTTCGGCGGCCGCCAGTTTCCTTGCAATCGCCGCGTCATCCAATGGCAGGTGAATGGCATTGGCCCGCAATCTCTCAGGACATTCGTCCGGCCGTCCGGTCAGCAGAAAATCGTAGTTCGCAATTTCCCGCCCCGTCTTACGTCGCGCCAATTCTATGGCCGCGCCAATCAAATAGCGGCAGAGTTCATGGGAAGTGTTATACCCTTCCAACGCGTCCCCCGCCACGTAATCAATTTGCTCCGCAATCAGGAACTCAGCTGTTTCATTTAAGAGCGGGAGAACGAGGTCGCTCTTCCCTTGCAACATTATTTCGTAGATGCCCGCATCCGTAAAACGCCCGTAAATCGACCCGGGCCTGGCCCCGGCCCGCTGCAGAATCCTGGTCGTCGATTCAAGTCGTGATTTTGAGGTGCGTCCCGACCCATCGGTCAAAACCAACACCACCGGTTTGGCTTCTTCCAACCAGTGATGCACTCGCAACTCATGTCCCGGATGGGCAATAATCAAGGCTGCCCGTTTGCCTTTCTGCTTGCTATAAGGTGACTCCATGGCCTGAATCTTAGAAAAATTAAGAAGTGGAGCAAAGGAAATCACACACATCAGCGACTTTTTTAAGGTTACAACAAATCTTTCAGAAACCTTTTCGCTCATGTTAGACTCCCTTTTGTGAACAGGTTTCTGACCATCCTAACGCTGCTTTTCGTGGCCTTTGTGGCGGCGGCCCAGGAACGGCCTGCCGCCTCGTCCCAGGATGCCGCTACAGACAGCCCCATGCAGTCGCTGAACGACTGGATGCAGGACAATCTCGATCAGGACCTCCTGAATGCGCTCAACGACATCGATCAGGAAAAAGTGCGCAAGGTGCTCACCAGCCTGCAAAAGGGCTTCGATGGCACCAATGTCGTTGACCTTGCGGCCATCAAGGACGCCGCTTCGGAAGTCACCCCCTTGCTCAAACAATACGAAGAGACCTATCCCTTCGGCGTCTGGCTTGAAAGCCGTCTGGATTATTTCGACGCCGCTGGGCGAATACAGCGTCAGATGAAATTAATTCCCCCGAAAGAGGGTCCGACCGCTCTGCCGCTGGCCCCGACACTCAAGCTCGAGCGCCAGGTCTGGGTTGACGAGCTAAAGCAACGGCCCTGGCCGCCTTTGGCTCAAAACTACGTGCCGAAGTTGAAGGAGATTTTCGTTGCCGAGCGGATGCCGCCGGAACTTGTATGGCTTGCGGAAGTTGAATCTTCCTTCAATCCGCAGGCGCGGAGTCCTGCGGGTGCGGCCGGCATGTTCCAACTCATGCCCATCACCGCCAAAGGCCAGAACCTCTCGCTCTGGCCGTTCGATGAACGTTATCAACCGGAGAAGAGTGCCCGTGCCTCCGCCAGATACCTGCGGCATTTGCATGCTCATTACGGCGATTGGCAACTCGCTTTGGCAGCCTACAATGCCGGTGAAGCACGGGTGGATAAACTTCTTAAACAAAGCAAGGTAAAGTCATTCGACGCCATCGCGCGCCGACTCCCGGCGGAGACACAAATGTACGTTCCCAAAATCGAAGCCACTCTCCGCAAAAGGGAGGGGCTTACCTTCGCTGAACTTAAACGTCCGAAGCCGCAAGGCTGAAACCATTTTTGCCCTGCGATTTTGCTGTCATTGGTCGTCTGGCTTTCCTCCCTTTCACGCATCTCCTTTTGAAGGTAACTTCGTTTCAGGCCTGCTTCGCCCGCTGGCGTGAGCGCCTTGGTTTTTTAATCGCGCCGGTTGCCTTGGATTTTGTCAACAAGCGCTTCCCCTTGCGGGATAGTTCACGCACCTGTTTCATCGAACGCGGAATCGGTTCCCCCCAGGCCTGCGCCTGCAAGGCATAGCGCGTCGGCTGGCCTTTGGCATCCACTAATCTCTTCCCGCGTGGCGTCGCGTAGTGCCGCCGCAGGAACGAGCCTTTTCGTTTCAGCTCCTCGGCGGTCATTTGCTTTTCCGGCTTCTTCACACCCGGACGCAAGTGAGCTCCCGTGGTTTTTGCATAGTATTGACGCCCGGCTGGAGTCAAACCACCACGCGGGTTTTTCACATTGGCCGGACGCACGATGGCGCGTCGTTTGTTGATAGTTCTCCCTTTCATATTCAAAATTAGAACAGTAAATGCGAAAAGCAAACACGCGTTCGCAGGGCCAAACCGATGCGCGCCGGTCCGGCACTCGCAGGAAACTGAATTTCTCATTCACAAAATATTCCCCCACCGCTAGCCTCGCGTCATGATTTTGAGACAGCATTTTATTCGGTTTGCATTCCTCTGCTTGATTTTCCCTGCCTCGAACGTTGCGTTTGGGCAGCTCGTAAAGACTGCTGCCACCAATCAGGCACCGTCCATCCACTGGATTGATGCCCGCGATTTGAAAGTGGAGGGGAAGGGGTGGACGGATACCAAAGCTTTTTATGATCGTTTGCCTGCCAAAGCGGAAGGCAAAGTGCCAGGACCGGTTTGGAATTTAAGTCGCAACTCCTCTGGCATGCATCTTCGATTCATCACTGATGCCACCAATATCACCGTGCGCTGGGCCGTCACCTCACCTTCACTGGCCATGCCGCATATGTCAGCGACCGGCGTCAGCGGTGTTGATCTTTACGTTAAACTCGATTCGGAAAAATGGCATTGGCTCGCAGTGGGTTCACCGAAGGAACAGACCAACTCCCTTGCGCTGGCGAAAAATCTGCCGCCGGGCAAACGCGAATATCTCCTTTATCTCCCGCTCTACAATGGCACCAAGTCTCTCGAAATCGGCATTCCCGAGACGGCCACGCTTACCGAAGCTGGTCCTTGGGGCAAAGGTGAACGCAAACCCATTCTATTCTATGGCACCTCGATTCTCCAAGGCGCTTGTGCCTCCCGCCCGGCCATGGTGCACAGTTCGATTCTTGGAAGACGCTTTCAGTTTCCCACCATCAACCTCGGTTTTAGCGGCAATGGTCGCATGGAATCGGTCATGGCTGATCTCCTAGCCGAGCTCGATCCTTCCGTCTATGTTCTCGATTGCCTCCCCAACATGAAAGAGCCCATGGTGACTGAGCGCGTCGAGCCATTCGTGCACACGTTGCGCAAAGTCCATCCTCTGACGCCGATTGTGCTCGTCGAAGACCGTGAGTATCAGGATGCCTTTTTGGTCGAGTCGAGGCGCAAGACGAACAAGGAGAATCACGCTGCCTTGAAAGCCGCTTACCAGCGCCTTAAAAAGGAGGGCACAAAGAACCTCTACTATATTCCCGCCGACAATCTTTTAGGCGGGGATGGTGAAGGTGCAGTCGATGGTTCTCATCCCAATGACCTCGGTTTCATGCGGCAGGCGGAGGTATTCGCGAAAGTCCTTGAACCAATCCTCAAACGGCAGGCTCCCATCAAATAAGCTTCGGTCAGCCCGTTTTCTGTTTCCAATGCAACCCTTGCCCGCGCCATCTGTTTAGGCTGGATACATCCAGTCTAAGCCTTGGGCAGGGCGCCGAAATGCGCGGCGTAGGATTGATAAGCAGCGGCGTCTGACAGCATGGCATCGATGGCTGCCGCGAGCGGTTCTACTTTCGCCAAGCCTGAGAAAACAGCACGATCACCGATATTATTCTCCAGCAGGAATGTGGGACGTTGATTCACCTGCAACGCATGAAATTCCGCGGTCGTCGCGTCCACGCGCGCCTTGATCTCAGGTGATTGCGCGCGCTGCAATAGGAATTCTCGATTTAACCCGGCAACCTTTGCTGCGACTTCCGCCGACACTTCCCAGCGCCCAATCTTCTTTCCTTCGCGCAACGCGGCCTGCGCGAGCGCCAATCTTACACGATCATCCGTTACTCCCAATTCCTTCGCCGCCTCGGCCACGCAATTGGGTGCAACGTATTGTTTCATGTCAGCTTCAAACCAACATGAATCCAGCATGAAAGGGGAGCGCATGATGGTGCCGCTACGGCGATAAAACCATTCACATTGCGCTTTGGAAGCTGGATAAGCTTCCGGCGGCATTGATGCGATCTTCCAATGAAATTCAACCCTGCCGGCATAACGTTGCTTCAATTCCGCCCAGGCCGGCTCGGCCCAGTAACACCAGGAGGAGGTGACTTCAAGGTAGTAGGTAATTTTCATGGTTGCATGCTGGTAGTTTTAACCGCTTCAAGAAATTCCAATACGGCTGCGGACCGCGTCCCTGATCCCGATGCCGTCATCCAAGGCATTAGTTACCCAATGCGCGTGATGCTTTTGCCCGCTCCTGCGCCAACTGTTCCAGAAAAGTGTTCTCAGCCTTCTGGATGAAATTGCGATAGCTTTCGGAATCAATAAAAGGATTCGTTTTGCCGCCCTGCGCCAGTTTCTCTGCTTTTTCTGACAGGCCGAAAAAGCTGCCATGAGGCGCCAAAAAGACATCGCACTGCAATGTCTTTAATTTTTGATAGCTGTGAAGGTAATCCTCAGCAATGTTGGGATACTTTGGATTATTCACCAATTTCACATCTGAAAGCACACTCGTGCTGCCGAAGAAGAGGACATGATATACTTTGCCGGCTTCCGTCGTATCCATCGTCCAGGTGGTGCAACCTTTGGTATGTCCCGGCGTGAGATGGCAGGTCAAGGTGGTCTTGCCCAGCGAGACCTTTTCTTCATCCACAAGAATCCTGTCGGCTTTGACCGGAGAGTAAGCCATCATCTTGGGAGCATAAGGTGTGTAGTCCTTTGTGCCGCCGCTTGCCAGCAAATCAGCGTCAGCCTTGCTAATCATGACCTTCGCACCGGTCAACTGCTTCATGAGCGCATGGCCACCCGTATGATCCAGATGAGCGTGACTGCTGAGAATGATCTTGATGTCTTCCGGGCGAAAACCCAATTGCGCGACGCTTGCGCGAATTCTTGGAACAGTGCTTTCAAAACCGGTATCAATCAGGATATGGCCTTCGGGCGTCGTAATCAGGAAGGAACTGACGCCAGTTGCACCGACATAATAAACGTTGTTGATGATACGGAATGGCTTGAAAGGCGCATTCCAGCTTTCCCACATCTTTTTGACCGCCGCATTGCCGGGATCAACCGGGGCATTGGTTTGCGCCAGGCTGGTCAGTGGAAGCCCCGCTGCCAGCATCAACATCCCAACGCCTCTTATGATGCGATTTTGGATGCCCATGAGGAACGGTTTGATTTCACAATTAATTCCGGGCTTTCGCCAGCTCCTCCTCGAAATCCACAATCTCCTTGATCTGGATCAGGAACCAACGGTCGATCTTCGTCAGATTGAAAATTTCATCGATGCTGAAGCCGGCTCGCAATGCATGGCGGATGAAGAAAATGCGTTCCGCATTTGGCACGCTCAATTTGCGGGTAATCACATCGCGCGGCAACACATCCCGGTCGCCATAGACTTCCGTGCCGATGCGCCAAGCCTTGCCATCGCCGCCCAAACCGCTGCGGCCGATTTCCAATGAGCGCAGGCATTTTTGGAGTGACTCCTTGAACGTGCGGCCAATAGCCATGGCTTCGCCGACTGATTTCATTTGCGTGTTCAATGTGGGGTCTGCCTGCGGAAACTTTTCAAACGCAAACCGCGGGATCTTTGTCACCACATAATCAATCGTCGGCTCAAAGCTTGCCGGTGTCTCGCGCGTGATGTCGTTCTTGATCTCATCCAGCAGATAACCCACGGCCAGTTTCGCCGCGATCTTCGCTATCGGAAAGCCGGTCGCCTTGGAGGCGAGCGCAGAGGAGCGGGAAACGCGCGGGTTCATTTCAATGATCACCATGCGACCATTGTCAGGATTAACGCCAAATTGGATGTTGGAGCCACCGGTTTCGACACCAATCTCACGAATGACCGCGAATGATGCATCGCGCATGATTTGATATTCCTTGTCGGTCAGCGTCTGAATCGGGGCCACCGTGATGGAATCGCCGGTGTGCACACCCATCGGATCAAAATTTTCGATGGAGCAGATAATCACGCAATTATCGGCACGATCGCGCATGACTTCCATCTCGTATTCCTTCCAACCGAGCAGGGATTCTTCCACCAGGATTTCAGAAACCGGGGAAAGCTCAATGCCGCGCTTGGCGATCTCTTCGAACTCTTCGCGATTATAGCCGATGCCGCCACCGGTGCCTCCGAGTGTGTAGGCCGGACGAATGATCAGGGGAAAACGGCCGATTTTTTCCGCCACGGCACGCGCTTCCTCCAAATTATGTGCGGTGCCACTGATTGGCACATCCAGGCCGATCTTAATCATTAAATCCTTGAAAATCTGCCGGTCTTCACCGCGTTCAATGGCCTGGGCGTTGGCGCCGATCATTTCCACGCCATACTTTTCCAGCGTGCCACGGCGATTCAAGGCCATGGCCGTGTTCAAGGCAGTTTGACCGCCGAGCGTTGGCAGCAACACCAACTTGCCTTTGGCTCCCAGGCGCTTCATTTCCTCCACTTCACGGGCAATAATTTTCTCAACGCACTCCGGCGTAATCGGTTCAATGTAGGTGCGATCTGCGAATTCCGGGTCGGTCATGATGGTGGCCGGGTTGGAATTCACCAAAATGACACGATAGCCCTCTTCTCTCAGGGCTTTGCAGGCTTGTGTGCCTGAATAATCAAATTCGCAGGCCTGGCCAATGATGATTGGACCGGCGCCAATGATCAAAACGGAATGGATGTCGGTGCGCTTCGGCATAAACCGGATGAATTAAAGACATTCACCGTCAAATGTCAGTTTAAATTTTGTCAGAATATATCAGTTAATTTCGGCCGTCGGGAGGATCGTTCTTGCATTCTTTACATTTTCAATGCCACGAGCTTGCCGGGTATCGTAATTCCATAGGTTTCTGTGCTGCAAAGCTGTAGAACAATCCGCCTCATGAAATGGGTGCTTCACCCTATTTAAAACCCAGATTCCAAGTGCATACTCCGTCCCTGTAAATAGTCACACAATATACAACTTATGAAATACCAAAAATCAATCGCGTTAAGCACGTGTTTGGTTTCCATGGCGGTCATGACGGGTTGCGGCGGAAGTGGCAGCAAGAAAGCTGTCGTCGTCGTCACGGCAAACGCTCCGGATAATCTCGCCGGACACAGTATCAACGTCCAAGTGAGTGGCGGGACCAGTCCCTTCGCTTCCAATGGTTCCTACGTGTTCACACCCACTTCCGGCGATGGCCATTCAGGAAACTATCAGCTTCAGGGACAGGGTAGCGTGCAGAGCAATATCGGCACCTACACCTGGAACAAGACCGGCGATAACACCGGCGTTCTTGTGGAAACCGAGCAATCCGGCACCATGGTGCAAAACACGTTGACATTCAACTCCCCCACATCCGGGATCATCCATAGCAGCAGTAGCAATGTTGGCGGATCGCAGGATGGATCATTCACGTTAAACTGATGAATTCAAACAACCTTCATTGGTCGGCAGCGCGGTTAAGCAAGTAGTATTTGGCTGGCCGGCAATAGGAGTATAATGTGTCTGGAGTCTCACTGTTACAATCTTGCTGGTCGGCCCTTGCCTGCCTCGCCTTGCTTCCCCTGACTGGTTGTCTTTCCGCGTCAAAACAGGTAGAACAGAAGCTACCTGAAGTACGCTCCCAATGGGTGACTTTTGTCGCCAGGCAGTCCTCGCTCCCTGTCCGCACCCTGGATTGGCCCCAGGCCATTTCACTGTTGGTAACGAACAATCTCAAACTCCGTGCCGCCAAAACCGAAATTACGAACACACTCGAGCGCGCCACCCAGCCTTATCGTGATCTGATTCCTACTGTCAATTTGCGCTCCGGTTTCACACGCAGCGTTGCCAATTTTACCGCCGCCTCCTTCGACGATGTCACTTTCAATATCGACAGCTTTTTCAATGTTCCCGGCGTGGTGAATTTTAGCACGCGTCTTTTTGCCGGGAGACTCGAGGTGCTCCGGGCCAAGGCGGCTTATGAGCTGGCGCTTCGCGAACAAACCATCGAGTTATATAAAACTTTTCTCATTTCGCAGGAACAGGATCAGCTCGTTGGAGAAATCAAAACTCAGCGTGCTCTTGCTGAAACTGTGCAAAAGGTCGATTCATTGGCTGCCCAGGTTCTATTTAAAGAGGTCAATTCCCAGGAAATCAACCTGGGCAAGACCCGGGAAGGCCTGCAGACCCGATTGGGTGATTTATTTTCCGACCGTACTTATCAATGGGTTCTGAGCACGAATAATTTGCCTGACCTCGCCTACGAAAAGCAACCGCTTCCCCTCGCCGATACCAATCGCGTGGCGAAGCTTCAGACTCGATTGGCCGCCTTGGAGCTGGTCAGGGCCTGGGGCCTGATTCATGGCATCAAACTTCAATACTGGCCGGAGTTGTCGATCTTTGTCAGCGGACCTTCCGTGTATCAACGTTCAGCTGGCGCCAGTAGTTTTTGGTCAGCCAAGGACGTTCAGGCTACCGCCGATTTCTTCTGGAATCTTGATACTCGTGGTTACATTTCGCAGCAACTCCGCCAGACCAAACGCGATCAGGCCCTTCAGATTGAACAACTGCGCCTGGATTCAGAAGCTTTGATTGACCGCTTGTTGGCGGCGCAGAGACTGGCCGGCTCCCTGCAGGCCCAGGCGGATCAACTGGATCAACTGATCGCGGTGCTTGATCGAGTGCCACCCTCCTTCGATTTCAATACTGTTTTGCAGACCGCTGATACGGCGCGCTCACTTCGGCGTCAGCGGTTTGAGCTGCGTCGTGACCTGGCGGAGGTGAATACACTTTTTTGGTTTGTTGATGAACAAAAATGGGCCGCCAATTAAATGAAAATAATCACTGCCATACTCAAAGGGAATCATTGCCTGCGGGCTCGACTCGCCAGCGTTCTCTGTCTTGGAGGGCTGCTGGCGGTGATCGTAACCGGGTGCTCCCAAAAATCCACCCAAACCACAAGCGCTCCGACCAATCAATGGTCATGGGCCAAATATCCCCCGGCGGAAAAGATGCGTCTGGCCACGTTGCCCTGCCAGATAATACCCAAGACCAGTCTGACCATCGCCGCGCCCATTTCAGGGCAACTGCGGGTTTACATCGACCGTCCGCAAACCAATCTTCCCAGCGATTTTGTCTGGGCTGAGTTTGAGCCTAAGGTCCTCAACATGGAGGCGGCTGAACTTGCGGAGGTCAGAAGAAAAATTGAAGAACGCGAACGTTTGTTCCGGGAATTTGAATTGCCGAAGGAGAAAATCAAATTAACCAAGGAAGTTGCCGAAGCCAGAAAGCAAATGATGTTGCTGAGTCTGGTGGCCACCAATCCTGCGCTCGCGAATCTGGCCATTGGCGCCTCTGGTGTAAAAGATGGAGGCATTCTAAAATCTGGAAGTCTCGAGGAAGCCAGAAAGGAGCTGGCATTGATGGAGGAGAATCTGAAATACCTTTCGACCACCAACCCGGCCGTGTTGGGCATCGATATCGAAGGCGCCCGGTTGGAGCTGCAGCGGAGGCAATTGGAATTCGACCGTCGTCAGGCCCAGTCTCGCTTCAAAATGCCCTTCACCGGCCAATTGATCACGAGCCTGCAAATGGCCGAAGGAGTGACGGAATACCCGGTGAGCGCCGGACAGGAACTTGCCGTGGTGCGCGACCTGAAATCCGTGCTTTTGCGGGTTCCACTGGAAGACGTCGCCTGGACAGCATTGCCGGCTCCCCGGTTGATAGCGGTCCTGCACCTGCCGGATGGGACTCAATTGGAAGCTCCCTTTATCTACAAAAAGTTGGAGCGCTCGCAAACGCGTGAAGAAGTGTTTTATTATTTTCAATTTCCATTTGAAGAATCCGCGGCGGCAGCCCAGTTGGTAGGGGCGGATCTTTCGTGCGATCTCTGGCTTGGATTGACTCAACCCGCTCGAATCGTTCCGAAGCTTGCCCTCGTCATGCAGGAACCCAGTGCGTTTCAAAACCGGCATTGGAACGAGGGCATCGCCCAAATTCTGCCTGGCTCTCAGTTGTTGGTGGAAGGCCAAACCGACCTCGCCATTCTTCCAGCCGTTCCACAAATAAAGACCCAAAATAAAAACCTCTCCCTGGCCACGCCCAAGCAATGAACCCAACCATCCACTTGCTCTGCTCGAATATTTCGTTCCGCTATCGACCGGGGCTGCCATATGTTATTGACCACTTCGATTACACGTTCAAACCAGGAGTGACCATGATTAAAGGTGCCTCGGGTTGCGGCAAATCCACACTGCTTCGGTTGCTCGCCGGATTTCTCGAACCCAAGGCTGGTGAAATTATTACCCCCCGGGGAACCCAACCGACGGACAAAAAATATCAATGCCGGGATTTGGGCTTTGTTTTTCAACAGCTCAACCTGCTGCCGCTGGCCAGCGTTGAACGCAATCTCGCGCTGGCAGCCAGTCTCGCCGGGATCAGGTCCGGGGAAATTCAAAAGAATTCCAGGCGCTGGCTGGGTTTGCTGGGCTTGGAGCAGTTTTCCGACCGGTTGCCTCAATCTCTTTCTGGCGGCCAGCAACAGCGGGCTGCCATCGCCCGGGCGCTGGTAAAGGAACCTTCGGTTCTGCTTTTGGATGAGCCAACTTCGGGGCTGGACGATTTGAACACGCGCGTCATTACCAGCGCGTTGAGGCAGTTTGTGGCGGACGACCGCATTTGTATCGTGAGTTCGCATGATTCACGCCTGGAATCCCTTGCTGATGAGATCCTCGACTTTAATCGTTTCCTACCTTTGGAAAGACACCTGGAAGCGTTGGTGTGAGCAGCCCGGCAGCCCGCTGGCGCGCTGGTTTGTCACACTGCTGCTGGTCATGGTGGCAGCCGTAATCCTGGTGGCTTTTCAGTTATTGGAACGCAGTTTGCGCGATCGCCTGGAGCGTTTTGGGCTGAACACCCTTTTGGTGCGTCAACCGGTGGCGCCAGGGTCGGCGGAATTCATTTTACATGGCGGCGGTCAGGATCAACTCGCCGTGTTGACAACGAGTGGTGAGAAACTGCGACTGCGTCAACTTTTCGGCCGGGGCCAGACGGAATTACATGAAAATAATCTGACGGTTTTCACCTATTCACCGGATGCCATTCCCATGCTGGCCAGAATGCTGGGCGCGGATACCCCCACCATTTGTCTGAGTGAACATCTTCCTGACAAAACCATGACACGGGTTCGCGTCGGTCGGCATTCCGTCCTGGCCAAGGTGGTTCGGCCCCAAGGCTGGCTGCAGGCACTCTCGACGGAAGATACCGTGCTTGTGCCCCAGGGCTGGCTGCCCGATCAGGAACAAATGGGCTGGCTGGATACAACTATCTATCAGCGTTCCGAGACTGCGCCGCCGATGGATCAGATCATTTCCGCCGTGAACATACTTTCCTCCCTGAACCAGCATCCTCAACCACAGATCCAAAGTGCCATGCCGATCGTGCATGAACTGGACGAATTGAGAAGTCGTCAGGCTCAATGGCGCACTGGTCTGGCGGCAATTTTAGGGATTGCAGTTTCGTTGGTGTATGGCGCGATTGCCGTGCTTGAATTCAGGCAAAACCTGTTCGTTTGTGCTCTGCTGCGAAGTTTTGGTGCGCCTTCCAACTTTCTTTACTTTCGCCACTGGCTGGAAAACCTGCTCCTCGCTAATCTGGCGGCAGGAGTGGCTGTCCTGGTTTTGGCGCTGGTACACCGATCCCTCTTTTCAACCCTTGGGTTTTCCAGCGAGGTTCTGGACTTTAATGGTGGCAATCCCTACCTGGGCAGCTCTGTGGTGTCCATATTCCTCTGGATAAATGTGGGGGCGCTGCTGAGCTCAATTCCGGTTGCCTTTGGCCTGCGACAACCGGTGGGGGAAATTTTGAACTAAATACGATTTAGGGGAAAATGGGGCGAAATCGAGAAATATTAAAATCAAAGGAGACCCGGCTGATTGCCTGGATTAGGCCTCAAACCAAGCTTTTTATAGCTCAGCTCAGTTGCCACACGGCCTTGGGGGGTGCGCTTGAGGTAACCTTCCATGATCAGGTAGGGCTCATAAACTTCCTCGAGCGTATCTGGTTCTTCGCCCACAGTAACCGCGAGCGAACTGACTCCCACCGGGCCACCGCTAAATTTAACAATGACTGCCTCGAGAATTCGCTTGTCCATTTCATCAAGGCCGTTCTCGTCAATTTCCAGCATGGCCAGAGCCTTGTCCGCGATGTCCTTGGTGATATTGCCGTCGCTGCGGACCTGGGCAAAATCGCGCACGCGGCGGAGCAGGTTGTTGGTGATGCGCGGGGTGCCGCGGCTGCGTCGCGCAATTTCGTGTGCTCCGGAGGGTTCAATCTCCACATTCAGGAGCCGGGCAGACCGCAGGACAATTTTCTCAAGTTGCTCGGCCTGGTAATAATCCAACCGTTCGCGCACTGGAAAACGGGTAAGCAAGGGGGCACTCAGCAATCCACTGCGAGTCGTCGCACCAACCAACGTAAAACGGGGGAGATTCAGTCGAACGCTACGGGCATTGGGTCCCTGGTCAATGATGATGTCCAGCTTGAAATCCTCCATGGCCGGATAGAGATATTCCTCAATGGCTGGTTGCATCCGGTGGATTTCGTCAATGAACAGCACATCTCCTGCCTCCAGATTGGTGAGGAGCCCGGCGAGATCGGCCGCCTTTTCGATGGTCGGACCGCTGGTGCTTTTGAAACTGGCACCCATGGCTTTGGCGAGGATGCTGGCGAGGGTGGTTTTTCCCAATCCCGGCGGACCGCTCAAAAGGATGTGATCCAAGGCTTCATTCCGCTGCTTCGCTGCGGCCACCGTGATTTCGAGACGTTCCTTGACCTTCGGCTGGCCGGTAAAATCGGAAAAAAGCGAGGGGCGCAGCGTCATTTCCAACGCGGCGTCCGGCTTGGTCAAAACATCCGAAATTATTCTCTCAGCCATGGAACAAACAATGCGAAAAGCGGGCGTGAGGAACAAGGCAAATTCTTAGCCGTATTTCCCTATGCCGCAAATAAATGCACGGTTGCATTATAAACGAGATTTGGATAAAGTGCACGCGTTCCACAAGAAAATTTACGACTGGCTGTCTCTCCGCCAGCGTTGCTGAAATGCTCTATGGGAAGGACACAGGCAAGCGTTTCTGTCGGACGAAGCGGACTCTGTAAGTTCTTGGAGTCAGGCTGTTTCACCAAAGCCTTGAACCGACAGCGAGAGACCCGCCCATCCCTTATACCTGAAAGGCAGTCCAGGAATTAGCCGTCCCGACGAAATCGTATGGAGAATCGCGCAGCTGTAAAATTGCCGGCTGAAGAAGCGGCAACGAAGTTTCTGATTCTCCGAATAAAGGTTAATAATGAAATCAACTTACGATGTGAAAACGGTGAAAATTGGCGGACAAACAGAAGAATACAATGGTCACTCCGGATCAACTCTTATGCTAAATAAAAAACTCTGGTTCCAGGTCGTACTGCTGTTAACCCTGCTTGGTAATGCGACTGGTGCCCATGCCAGCGAGGCGGACATTCATGTGCCTGATTTGACACAGGTAAGCTTTGCGGGCCTGGGTGGGGTCAGTGGTTCAACGTTGATGTATTTGGGTATTCTTGTCTGCGCTATCGGCGCAATTTTCGGCCTCGTCCAATATGTGCAAACCAAGGCGCTGCCGGTTCATGAGAGCATGGGCAATGTCTCGAACACCATTTGGGAAACTTGTAAGACTTACCTTTTCACTCAAGGCAGATTTCTGGCCATTCTCTGGGTATTGATTGCGGTCTGTATGGTCTATTATTTTATAGGATTACCTTGGAATGATCCTAATAACCATCTTTCGCATGGTGAACTGATCCGCAATGGTATTGTCATTTTGCTGGCTTCCATCCTGGGTGTGCTTGGTTCCTATGGCGTGGCATGGTTCGGCATCCGCATCAATACTGTGTCCAACTCCCGCACCGCATTTTCCGCGTTGAAAGGCAATCCACTGGCAACGCTCGGTATCCCGCTCCGATCCGGGATGAGTGTCGGTTTGTTGCTCGTGGCGGTGGAACTCTTCTTCATGATTTGCATTTTGATGTTTCTGCCCAGGGAACTTGTTGGCCCGTGCTTCATTGGGTTTGCCGTGGGGGAATCCCTCGGGGCCAGCGTGCTTCGTATCTGTGGCGGTATCTTTACCAAGATCGCGGACATCGGTTCTGACCTGATGAAAATTGTCTTCAAACTTCCTGAAGATGATCCGAAAAATCCCGGTGTCATTGCTGATTGCACAGGTGACAATGCGGGTGACTCTGTCGGGCCGACCGCTGATGGTTTTGAAACCTACGGGGTAACCGGCGTGGCCTTGATCGCGTTTCTTGCGCTTGCCCTGGCCGCCAATCCAAAAATTTGCGCCACGCTGATTATCTGGCTGTTCGCCATGCGCGCGTTGATGATTGTCACCTCACTTGTCTCGTATTTCGTGAATGAAGGCATCAGCAAGGCGATGTTTGCGGGCAAGAAAGATTTCGACTTCGAGGCGCCTCTGACTCATCTCGTCTGGCTCACTTCGGCGGTGTCGATTGGTGTCACCTTCCTCGCGAGCAAGCTGCTGCTGGGTGATTTCACGGATGCGGCCGGTGCCGCCCAGCCCGCGCTCTGGTGGGTATTGTCGGTTATCATCAGTTGCGGCACGGTTGCCGGCGCACTGATCCCGGAATTCACAAAGGTATTCGTCAGCACCAACTCGCGACATGTGCGTGAAGTGACCAACTGCTCCAAGCATGGCGGGGCGTCGCTGAATATTCTATCCGGCTTTGTGGCCGGCAATTTTTCCGCCTTCTGGATGGGCCTGGTCATCATGGTTCTGATGGCGACCTCCTATTATTTCTCTCAAAACTCAGCGCTGCTTTCACTAATGCCTCAGAAATTCCTTTTTGCCGCGCCAATCTTTGCGTTCGGGTTGGTGGCTTTCGGCTTTCTCGGCATGGGTCCGGTGACTATCGCCGTGGATAGCTATGGGCCGGTAACCGACAATGCACAGTCTGTTTATGAGCTGAGTCAGATCGAGGCTCGCAAAGGCATCAAGGAGGACATTCAAGTAAACTTCGGTTTCGACCCGGATTTTGAGAATGCCAAGTATCTGCTCGAGAAGGGCGATGGTGCGGGCAACACCTTTAAAGCCACCGCCAAACCAGTGCTCATTGGCACAGCAGTTGTTGGCGCCACCACGATGGTTTTCGGCATCATCATCCTGCTGGAGAATCTGTTTGGAGGCGCGGTTGCCAAGCTGAGCATCGTCGAACCCAAAGTAATTCTAGGCCTGATCATGGGCGGTTCGGTGGTTTATTGGTTCACGGGTGCTTCCACGCAGGCGGTTGTGACCGGTGCGTATCGTGCCGTGGTCTATATCAAAGATAATATGAAGTTGGACGCCGCCACGGCTTCAGACAAGGACAGCAAGGAGGTCGTTCGCATATGCACCGAGTATGCGCAGAAAGGCATGTGGAACATCTTCATTGTGGTATTTTGCTTTGCTCTGGCCTTGCCATTCTTCAACGCCTATTTCTTCATTGGATATCTGATCGGCATCGCGTTCTTTGGTTTGTTCCAAGCCATCTTTATGGCGAACGCTGGTGGTGCCTGGGACAATGCCAAAAAGATTGTTGAAGTGGACCTGCGGCAGAAGGGGACTGAATTGCACGCCGCCACTGTCGTGGGTGATACCGTCGGTGATCCATTCAAGGATACCTCGTCCGTCGCGTTGAACCCGGTGATTAAATTCACCACCTTGTTCGGTCTTCTGGCGGTGGAAATTGCAGTGACCATGACCAATAACAATGTGAAGTTGGGCATCGGCTGCTTCTTCTTCCTGGTGGCATTGATCTTCGTCTATCGTTCCTTCTATTCCATGAGAATTCCGGATGAGAATACCGGATCGGAAGATCACCTGATATTGCCTCACCCTCCGCATAGATAGATTTATTTTAATCAAAGGCGGAGCAGACAAATTTAAATCTGCTCCGCCTTTTTATTTTTCCAATCTCCCCTATAATGTTGCTGATGAAGAAACGAGTCATCTCACTTCTGCCGGGCGCCACTGAAATTGTCTGTGCACTTGGCGCCGGGGATCAACTGGTGGGACGTTCCCATGAATGTGATTATCCGGAGTCTGTGCGCGCACTGCCTGTTTGCACAACGGCAAGGTTGGATGCGAACGCCTCCAGCAAGGAGATTGATACACAAGTGAAGGATCTGTTGCAGCAGGCCCTTTCCATTTATAGCGTTGATAGAGACCGGTTGATACAGCTCAGGCCGGACGTGATTCTGACGCAGGCCCAGTGTGAAGTTTGTGCAATCAGCCTGCCGGACGTCCAAAAAGCGGTCGCGGAATGGACGGGAGCGCGTCCAGAGATTGTCTCACTCTCACCCAAACGCGTCGCGGATGTATGGGAGAACATCCGGGAGGTTGCCGATGTGTTGCAGATTCAGGATGCGAAGGAAATCTTGCGGGGATTAAAAAACCGGGTGGTAAGCGTCATTGAAAAATCCTGTGTGATGAAGCAACCGCCGGGCGTCGCCTGCATTGAATGGATTGAACCGCTCATGGCTGCGGGCAACTGGGTTCCTGAATTGGTGGAGTTGGCCGGCGGCAAAAATCTTTTCGGCGAGGCCGGGAAACATTCTCCCTGGCTGCAACTGCAGGAGTTGGCGGATGCAAACCCGGACGTAATCGTGGTGCTGCCCTGTGGTTTCAATCTTCAGCGGACACGCGCAGAAATGGCAGTTCTCACGCAAAAGCCAGAATGGTCAAAGCTCCCGGCAGTTCGCAAAAATCAGGTGTTTCTGACGGATGGGAATCAATACTTCAACCGTCCTGGACCCAGGATTGTGGAGTCCCTTGAAATAATGGCCGAAATATTGCATCCCGACCGGTTTAATTTTGGCCATCGGGGAAAAGCCTGGGAAAGACTTTAACTGCGAGGCCGTTTCGAGCCCTACCAGACGTCAGGCTTTAAAAACAATCATGACCCCAAAATCTGTCAGCTCTTTTTGGCTGCCCAGTTCCAAATAACTGTAGTTGATCGGGTGGATGCTCACGATATTCACTTCGCCAATCTTTCCCAGAAAGTCTGTCACCACTTCATCAAAACGATCATGGCCGACTTCCACGCAATCAATGTGGCGGATGCATTTAATGCGCAGTTTGCGGTCGCTCGCCTTGGCGGCGACTTCCAGCGGAACGGCGGATTTGGCAATGAGCTTCTCGCCCGGTTTGGCGGTTACCGGCACGCGCAGGTTCTTTTTAATTTTAGCGGCTGCAGAGGCAGCCACGGTACTGGACATCTGCTCCTGACTGGCCGACAGAGCTTCAGCCGAAATGGCAGGGACGGGGCCGGTGCTCGTCTTGACCTCCGGTGAATCTGGCATCGGAATCCGGATGGTCTCATTGCAATTGGGACATTCAATCTCTTCACCAGCTCCCGAACTATCGACGGCCAACTCCTGCGCGCACTTGGGACAATTAAAAATAAGGTCCATATGGTGTATGGTGACTGGTTTGTGAAAATGAATTTAAATTGGTCTGCGGACTGAAGCCAGCAAAAACATTTTGCGGCAGCCAGCTTATTGGAACGCTTTTTCCAGTTCCTTCACCCGGCCAGAGACTTCAGAGTTCTCGGGAATTCGATTTTTGACTTCGGCATAGACCTTTTTGGCTTCCACGGGATCTTCCCGGGAAATGGCCACGGCATAGTCGAGCTCAATCCAGGCCTTGCGCGGGTCCTGCACCTTGGCGCCATAAATCCTTAACCAGCTGCGAATGCCCGCAGCACCGCCTTTTTGTGCGGCCTGATAAGTTGGCTGAAGGCCGGTTGGCATGCCTGCCAACTGTTCCGGAACTATCTTGTGCGCTGCCGCGTCCTTTTCTGCGACGTCGCGGTCATGACTGACCTTGTCCCAGTATTCCCAGACTTGGTAGCCGCCGAACAGGACGGCGATGACAATAAGTGCTGCGATTGCTAATTTCATGTTTCCTCCACACGTTCAATCCGGGCGCCAAGCTTGCGCAGCTTGACGTCAATGTTTTCATAACCACGATCCAGATGGTACACACGGTTCACTTGTGTGCTTCCGCGTGCCGCCAAGCCGGCGATAACCAGTGCCGCCGAGGCGCGCAAATCGCTGGCCATGACCGGAGCGCCGCTCAATGGCTTGCCGCCTTTGACGATGGCGCTCGGTCCTTCAATTTCAATATCGGCCCCCAGGCGCGCCAGTTCGCTGACATGCATGAAGCGCGATTCAAAAATGCGTTCGGTAATAATGCTGATTCCCGGAGTGAGGGCCATCAGGACCATCATTTGAGCCTGGGCATCCGTGGGAAAACCAGAATAGGGCAGGGTGGTGATATCCACCGGCTTCAATCGATTGCCACGTTTAACGGTAATGGCAGCACCGCGACGCTCCACCTTTACGCCAGCATCACGCATCTTATCAAGGATGGCGGTCATGTGGTCAGCGCGGGCGCCGTGAATGGTGACTTCGCCATCGGTGGCCGCTGCGGCGAGGGCAAATGTGGCCGCTTCGATGCGGTCCGGGATGACATCATGTTCCGCGCCGTGCAAGGCTTTGACACCAGTAATGGTAATTGAGGGGCTGCCGGCGCCAATGATTTTGGCGCCCATGGCGTTTAAGAAGTTGGCGAGGTCCACCACTTCAGGCTCGCAAGCCGCGCTTTCAATGATGGTAACGCCGTCCGCCAGGGCGGCTGCCATCATGACATTGGCCGTGCCCAAAACCGTGGACCCGGAGCGTCCCCCGAGAAACATTTCCGTGCCGACTAATTTTTTTGCCTGAGCGTGGATGTAACCGCCTTCGACGGTGATTTTGGCTCCGAGCGCTTGAAATCCTTTCAAGTGAAGATTGATCGGACGCGCACCAATGATGCAACCGCCGGGCAACGAAACCGTGGCTTTCCTGAGCCGGCCCAGCAATGGCCCCATGATGCAGATCGAACCGCGCATCTTGCGAATCAGGTCGTAATCACCGACACCCTTGATTTTTGCCGCGCGGACGGTGAGCGTATCGCCCTTGAGGCTGACTTCAGCGCCAAGCGAGGTCAGGATCTGGCACATGAACTTGACGTCACTCAGGTCGGGAACGCGGCGAATGACGCAAGGTTCCGCAGTGAGCAGGGTGGCTGCCATGATGGGCAGCACGGCGTTTTTGGCTCCGCTGACGGTGACATCACCGTGCAATGGCACTCCACCTTTGATCAACAAGCTATCCATGAAGTTTTTTTGTAATTATTCCGAATCTTGAGCCAGGCTAACCAGTCTGGCGCGCAATCAAGATTCTCAAGCGCCCACTGTAATCAGCTTTTACGCCTTCTACAACCCACTTTTCATCCTCAAACAACTTTTGAATCGCCTCCGCCTGACCTTCTCCGAATTCGAGCATGATCTTCCCATTTGGAAGTAGTCGAGGGGCGGCCTCCTTCGCCAGTCGCCGATAAAAATCCAGGCCATCCCTTCCGCCGTCCAAAGCCAGGCGCGGATCATGGTCGCGCACCTCTGGTTGGAGCGTGGCAATTTCATCACTGGCGATATAAGGCGGGTTGCTAATAATCAGGTTAAACTGCAAGCCTGGGGGAACCGCGGCAAAACCATCGCCCAGATGAAATTGAATTCTGGAACCCATCTGGTGGGTGGCGGCGTTCTTCTGAGCCGTAGCCAGGGCATCCGGCGAGATGTCCAGGGCATGGAGCTGGGCGGTCGGAGATTTGGCGGCCACGGTGACCGCCAGGCAACCACTGCCCGTCCCATAATCCAAGGCAACCGGCGGGGTGGGGGAGGACGGGAGCGAGTTAAGGAATTGCCAGCCCAGTTCCGCCAATAGCTCCGTTTCCGGACGAGGGATCAGGACCTTCGGGTTTACTTCAAACTCCAGGCCGCAGAAGCAGGTGGAGCCCAAAATATGCTGCAATGGTTCGCGTCCGCCACGACGGCGGACCATTTCCCGCACTTCATCCAGTTCCTTGGAGCCAAGCGGTTTTTCAAAGTTGAGATACAGCGCCATGCGTTTCATTTTGAGCACGTGGGCCAACATCAATTCGACCTGCAGGCGCGGCGAATCCACCTCCTTTTTGGTCAGGAATTCCGTGCTGCGCTGAATGACTTCTAAAACGGTCATCGGCATAAAATAGGTGCAAAGCGCAAAGTTCAAAGTCGAAAGTTGCTTATTTTAAAGAGAGATTCACTTTTGAATCTTGAACTCTGGGGCGCAGGCTTCTATTTTCGCATCATGAAAAGAATTTCCTGGTTGGCCATCATTTGCATGCTGTGCGCAACTGCGACGATGCGCGCTCAGACTCCTGCGACCTCGCCGGAAGTTGAAGAGGATTTGAAACGGTTGAAGGCGGTGGTTGACGACCTTCACGATGCGCAGGACGCACAAACCAAAACCATCTCCGCCCTGCGGAAGGAACTCTCAGACCTCCGCGAACAGGTTTCCAAGCCCACAGGCAACTATGCCTCGCAGGAAGATTTAAAGCGCCTTGCCGATGCCGTGGAGGAAATCAATAAAAAGCGTGAGGCGGATAAGGAGCTCATTCTCAAAAAGATTTCCGACCTTGGCAAAACCTTGACCGCTACCCCGCTCCCGCCGACTCATATTAAGGAGAAGCCTCAGAAAACGCCACCGCCGGAATCCACTGATACGGCCACCTCCAGTGGCGGCCATGGTGATGAAACGGGTTACGAATATGTTGTTAAGTCCGGGGATACATTTTCCCTCATTGCTCAAGCCTACCGTGAGAAGGGGGTGAAAGTGAGCCCCGACCAGATCGCCAAGGCGAATCCCAAAGTAAATCCCGGCAAGCTGCGGGTCGGTCAGAAGCTCTGGATTCCTGAACCAAAAGCCAGCAAGTAAGCCTCGCTTGTCCAGGTGAGCTGATGGGAATGATATGAGAACATTGCGTCGCGTCCATACCTATCTGGGTGTCTTTTTTGCGCCGCTGCTGCTATTTTTCGTCCTCACCGGTTGGTATCAGACTGTAAATCACGACCGGCTTAAATCGCCAGCTGAAGCAGAAACGCTTCTGCAGAAACTTCGGACCGTTCACGTGGACCAGATTTATCCCAGCGAACACGAGGTTAAACGTCCTTCCTCGCGAACGTCCTTTCAGGTTTTGGTAGTCACCATGGCTATTGCTTTAGTCGTCACAGTGCTTTTGGGCATTGTGCTTGCCTTCCGTTCCATCCGCAATCCCTGGCCGGTTTGTGCGGCACTCGTTTTGGGCCTGCTGGTGCCGGTGCTCCTGCTCTGGCTGGGACATCCTCATTGAACCGTTTTGCATTCGGTTCTATACTCCTGGCGATCAATCACCAGGATGAATTTTAATTGCAACCAATCAGTCTGATAAACAGATGAAAAACCCCGTTCTTAAGCTATTAAGCCTCACTTTCTGCACCAGCGCATTCCTGGCCAGTTCGCAGGCCGGTGATGCACCACTTCCTTCCGGTCCACAATCGGACGGGGCATTTAAAAAGGTGATTCTCGATGCGGATAAGGATGTCGAAGGCAACGGCAAAATCATCGACTCAGTGAAAGATCCGATGGAACTGGCGGTCGCGGGTGATGGCCGGGTGTTCTATGCCCAACGCGATGGGACAGTTAAAATGTACCAACCCGAAACTAAGGCAACCATTGTTATCGGAAAACTCGAAGTGGAGGATTATATCAAACTCCACTTGGAAGACGGATTGCTTGGTGTGACTTTGGATCCCAATTTTTTGAAGAATAACTGGATTTATCTCTACTACTCTCCACCCGAAACCAAGACCGACAAGAATGGAGAGAAGGCAGGCGAAAATATCCTGTCGCGGTTTACTTTAAAGGATAACAAGCTGGATATGGCGTCGGAGAAGGTGATGCTGCGGGTCGCCACCCAGCGTGAGCAATGCTGTCATTCGGGTGGTTCGCTGGCATTCGATTCCAAGGGAAATCTCTATCTCTCCACCGGCGACAATACTAATCCCTTTGCTTCCGATGGCTTCTCTCCGAGCGACGAGCGTCCAGGACGCAGCCCTTGGGATGCGCAAAAATCAGCGGCCAATGCCAATGATTTGCGAGGCAAGGTGCTGCGTATAACCCCTCAGCCAGATGGCTCAGTGAAGATTCCCAAAGGTAATCTTTTCAAGCCCGGCACCATGGGCACTCGTCCGGAAATTTTCGCGATGGGCTGCCGCAATCCTTTCCGCATCTCCATTGATCAAAAGACCGGCTTTCTCTATTGGGGTGATGTGGGTCCGGATGCTCAAACCTTCAAGGAAGGTCGTGGACCGGCTGGAATGGATGAATTTAACCAGGCCCGTTCTGCCGGATTCTTTGGCTGGCCTTACTTCCTCGGCGAAAATAAAGCCTACTGGAAGCATGATTTTGAAAAGCAGACTTCGGGAGAACGGTTCGATGTTGCCAAACCGGTTAACAACTCACCCAATAATACCGGGATCAAGGAATTACCCCCGGCTCAACCGGCTTTCATCTCCTATACCTACGGGCCTTCAGCCAAATTTCCTGCTTTAGGCAGTGGCGGACGGACGGCGATGGCCGGGCCGGTTTATTATTATGACCCGAAGTTAAAGTCGGAACATAAATTGCCGCGCGAATTTGATCATACGCTCTTCCTGTACGAGTGGTCGCGCAACTGGATCTTGGCGGTTCACCTCGATGAAAAGGATAACATAGCCAAAATGGAACAATTCTGTCCGCACATGACATTCAAACGTCCCATGGACATGGAATTGGGGCCTGATGGCTGCCTCTATCTGATAGAATATGGGACTGCCTGGGAAAACAATCTGGACTCCCAGATCGTCCGGATCGAATACACAGGCGAACCGAAGGAGCCCTTAGCGCAGAAAAAGCAGGACTAGAATTCCCACTGCGATTCGGTACCAGCCGAAAGCGTTGAAAGTGTGCGTTTGCACGTAGCGCAGGAGCCATTTGACGGCAATAAATGAGACAATTGCCGAGACAATGGTTCCCAAGGCGACCATGCTCCAATTTTCGTGTGGGGCATTGACGCCGTGATGGAAGCAGGCCTTAAAAATCTTCAGTCCACCAGCCGCGAGCATGGTCGGAATACCCACGAGGAAGGTAAACTCGGTTGCCGCAGGGCGGCTGAGACCTAAAAGCAATGCGAGAATGATCGTGGTTCCGGAGCGGGAAGAACCGGGGAATACGGCGGCGATCAATTGGCCAATGCCTACTGCAAAGGCCACCGACCAGGTGACTTCGTTGCTTAATTTTTTACCACGAATCAGAAATTCAACCAAAAGAAAGAGCACGCCGCCGATGAGCAGGGCCAGGCCAATGGGGAATGCTTTCTCGGGTAGTTTGAATCCTTTTTTTTCAAGGATGAACCCTCCGGCACCGGTGATAACAAAGGCGACAATGATCTTTAGGAGGTAATCTCGTGTCTTTGGCTCCGTCCAGCGCGTGAAAAACTGGGTGATTCGGCCCCAGAAAATGGGAATGACGGCGATTACTGCGCCAGACTGGATGACGATATTGAAAAGGTCGGATTGTTTGGGCAGCCAATGTTCGGCGATGAGGAGATGGCCGGTGGAGGATACCGGTAGGAATTCCGTGATTCCTTCGATGATCCCAAGAATGAGTATGCTAATCCAATCAGGCATGCGTTGGTTAGAAGGGAAAATGCCGCGCCTGACAAGCAGGAAATGCGGGTTTTCCGCATTCCTGAGATACTGTGGAGAGCAGGGTTGTCTCCCAACCCTGTATCTGAGACTGAACTCGGAGGATTATATCTACTTCTTTTTCTCGAACATGGAACCAAAGATCGTTTTGGATTCCAAATGTTGTCGCTGAACCTTTAACTGGCCAAGCACAGAGTGCCAGCCGATGTACAGCTTGTGCCACTGGCTTTCGAGATTGCGCAAGGCGGAATCATTCATTTCACCAAGGAAGCGCAGGGAAGGGGCATTGCCGATGAGGCCCAGGACCTCGTCCTTCGCGGGAGTGCCGGCTTCGATGGAGGCCAGGATCGATTCCAATTGCTGTACGATCACGGTCTTGGTTTCCAGAAACTGGCCTTCGTCCTCGCTGCCGAACTTTTTGGTCCGGGCAAGATTTACGAAATAATTAAACTGTTTCCAGCACTCGGTATAGGTCTCCAACTGCTGAATGAGTTGGTCCATTTTCTTTTCTTGCATAAGCGTTGCGGTTGGAGGTTAAGGTTAATTTCGCTTGCTGGATAAAACTTGTGGGGCTAAAAACACTATGGCGCCGCCACGCAACTCACGAGCGGTAATTTTTAAGCTATTGTAACGCAGGATAATCTGGGAGAGGGGCAGTCTCGCCGCCTGTGCGTTTTGAAAGGTGGATAGGACAACACTTGCAATTTCACTCACCAATTCCTCTGGAAAGGCCTGGCCGAGGGTTGAGATGAGAAGACGCCCTTCCCGATCCACCGTGAAGCTGCCCGAGGGCAGGGGGGTGAGCTTGGCAGCCGGTTTGGCGAAAAGGTTTAAGAGACCCATAAGGCAAGCAGGGTTTTCATCGATTCACGGATTTGTGGCAGTGATTGGTTCTGTTGCCAGCCAACGCAGATGTCTGCATCGTCGTTGGATGCGAGTGTGACGTGCCGTTGCGGCCCGAGTCCTTCAACCTGTTGTAACTGGCCCGCGCCAAGCAATTCACCAAGTCCGCGAGACTGTTTGATCGCCTGCTTTGACCATTTGGCAACTTGATCCGGATTTTCCAGTCCCCGCGACTCAATGCCTTTTTCGTTCTTCGTGTTCAATGACAAAATGAATTCCACTCCTGGAATTTTTGCGAGCGTGGAAAGAATGGAAACACTTTTGACATTAGGTTTGGAAGAATCCTGGGCTTCATCTTGAGCCTGAACTGTTTCAAGCAACAAGGCATGGTAGGAGTTGGTGATTACTCTCGGGTGGTTGGGTTCGGCCGACAGGACCTCGAAGTTTCCCGATTTCCAGGAAAGAACTTTGTGGAACGCCGCTTCCCCTTCCAAGCCGTCCACGGTCGCATCAAAAATTTCGCCATTATTGATCCAAATTTTGCCACAGAGAGAGCCGTTCTTGATTTTGAGCACGGTCGAACTTTGAGATATGCATTCCAACTGGATGATATCGACCAGGCTCTTGCTCTGAACACCGCGGAAGCCGGTTTGCGTATCCCGACCGAGGAGAGATTCCAGACATTCCAGAAATTGTTTGATCTCCTCGCTCGAACCAGGCTTCTGCCAAAACAAATCAACGCCCAGGCTGTAAACGCGGGAGCGAAATTGTTCATCCATCACCGAGGTGAGGACGACCGTTCGGAGGTCCGGATATTTGCGACGCACAATGGAGAGCACTTGCAAGCCATCCATCTTCGGCATGTTTAAATCGCAGATTAATAGTGTGAAGGGCTCGGCATCCATCATGGTCATCGCGCGCGCACCTGTGGACGAGGTGAAGATTTCCGGCTGGCTTGGTAATTCGGAGAGCATCTCCTTATACAAATCCAGCAAATCCTGGTCATCATCCACGAGCAGGATTTTTGGTTGCGTAGACATAATGTTGTTCAGATCTTTAGGGACCGATGATGCCGGTTTTGTTAACTGGTTGTCCGCATCTGTCATGACACTTAAGCAAGTAGCATTCCGCGTTCCGAAAAAAGTGAATCTTTTTCATTTTTCATTTTGAAAGCATTATCTGCTGGTTTTGTCCAGAAGTGAGGTGGGTTGGATGCTGCTCTCATTTCCATCCATTATAGACACCCAGTCCAGCCATGGGACACCTTCGTTGGCGAGGCATGGTTAAAGTTGGGGGGGTGCCAGCCCAACTTCTTCAAAGCCTGCCTTCCAGATAAGGGATAACGATGGGGAGTGTATTGGTGGCACGCTTCTTGCCTGTTCAATTATCACGAACGAATGGGCAGAGGATCAAGTAAACAAATGTCGCACAGTAACCATGGCAGCAGCGACCGGAACGAAGGGTTTGAGCCCTTGCGCGCAAGTCGCGAACGAAACAGAAACTGGCGGATGATAATGAATAGCGTGGATCCCAGTCGTCGTAATGCCGGGTTACCGATGTCGATGAAATGTGACAGCAGTGTCAAAAATATAACCAGGTCAAATGTTCAATACCCTTAAGAAACTTTTCGGCAAGCGTGTTGAAGAAGCCAGTGTGGCGACTGCGGATTATCGCCCGGCTTCGTCTGCACCCAAGCCTGCCTCCCGTGCTCCAGGTGCCAGAGCGGCCAGTGCGCGTCCCGAGGCTCATGCCCGGCCGACGCCAACAGTGGATGCCTCCCGGCCGACGCCACCCCCGGTCGCCGGTTCACGCTTCGCTGTTTCACTTCGGGCGGTAATTGCCAAATTGCCTCCGGAGCTTGCAGGCCGTGTGCGACAAAATGACGTCGGCGAAGCCGAGCTTTTCGTGCCGGTGCAAAAGGTACATACTCAATTGGCCACCGGAGCCGTAAGAATTTCGTTTGGCGAATTACGCCAGACTTCACCTCCTGGAACGTTTTCTCCTGAAAATGACCGGGACCGCACGATGGTGGACCTTCCGCTTGCCGAAATCCTGTCGCGGGTCAATCCCGGGTTGATCGCACGGCGTCCCTCGCAGAAGGTTATCGAAGTTCCCCCTGAAGTCACCGGGCCTTTCAGCGGTCAAACCCGTGTCACAATTTCCAAAACTCCTTCGCTCAAACAGAACGAGTCTGCGAAGCCGGCAGCTGTGCCGCAGGATGCTTCGCACAAACGGAATGGCTTTTCCACTTCGCCTGAATCCACTCAGGCTCCCCGGCCGGCAGCGCCTGCTGCTCCGATCGCTCCAGCTGTTCCTATCCCCGCAATGCGTGCAGCGCCGGTGACACCAATCTCTCCGCTCGCGCCCACACCTCCAGCGGTCCGGGTAACCCCTGCGGTGCCCGTTCGTCCTATCGGTGCTCCGCCGCTCGCTACTGAGCCCGCTGGCGAACAGCCGATTTTCCGCCGCACCACTCCAGCACCGACCCAGTCCGTGCAGCCCGCCCAACCGGTTCAACCTGCGCGCCCGATATTTTCACCCATTGTGCCAACGGCACCGCCCGCGGCAGGCGCCGTTCCTTCCGGGGACCCGGACGCCATACCGATTTCTGCCGCTTTACGGGATCTGGCACCTTCCCGGCCCGCTGTGGCGCAGCCTCAACCCGCTCCGGTTACACCAATTGAGCAACCGGCGCCCATTCGGTTTAATCCGATCGGAGTGGCGACCCCGGCTGCACCGCAACTTGCGCCAAGCACACCCATAACCTTTACGTCAACAGCCCCGGCTCCAACGCTCGCTGCGCCCGTGGTTCCTGCGATAACCGAAGAAACCAAATGTATTGCTGCACCATTGAAGGACTTGTCACAAGGGTGGCCTGATCCGGTGAAACGTGAGATAGATTTGATGAACAAGCCGGGAGCGCTGGTCGGCCTGCCATATGTAACCGTGGAAGCAGCCATGAAAGCAGGCAAACTGGCTTTCTCCTGGGCAGTCGTTCGATCCTGGATTCGGCCACCGGTGGCAAATGGAGTTTCAGAGCATGACGCGGTTCTCCTCGAATTGCCTTTGAAAATTGTGACTCCGCTGTTCCTCGCGGAACTCAGAACACCAAGGGCGGCCAAAAAGATCTCAATTTCGGAAGAAATTCCGGATCTGTTTGCCAATGGATCAAAGCCTCAGGCCCTCACGCCGACCAGCACTCCACCCGCTCAGAGCACAGTTCCGGCAATGGTGGATGTCACGCAGGAATCAAAGTCGATGGAAACGAATTACTTCCAGAAAGAAGGTTCAGACAACCCGAACGATCCCGCACTGCAGATCAAGAAAGGCGCCAAGATCGGCACCAGTTTCCTGCAACGCTATGCCACGCCAAACGATATCGTGGGCAAGGCTGCCTCCCTGCCGGGAATTGGTGGCGCGCTGATCGCGCTTCCAGACGGATTACTGGTCGCCAGCAAAGTTTCCGCCGATGTCAACGCAGATACAATGGCTGGATTCCTCCCGGCAATTTTCACCAAGGTAAGCCAGACTACGAAGGAACTTCGCATGGGCGATCTGAATAACTTGAATTTCACAGTTGGAAATATTCCGTGGAAGATTTTCCGGGTCGGCGCCATTTATTTCGCGGCGTTCGGCGTAGCCGGACAACCGATGCCCACGGCACAACTGGCAGGGCTCGCAGCAGAACTGGATCGTAAACCCAAGCAATAAAACTTATGGCCATAATAAACCAGGCAACAAAAGAACTGCAGGTCAAGATCGTATATTACGGTCCGGCCATGGGCGGTAAAACAACCAATCTGGTCCAGGTGCACGACCATGTGCAAACTGCGGCTGGAAACAAGGGCAAGCTTGTTTCACTCGCAACCAGTTCGGATCGAACCCTGTTCTTCGACTTCCTGCCCATCGAGGCGATGTCGATCAAAGGTTTTAAAACCAAGTTTCAACTCTACACCGTCCCGGGGCAGGTGATTTATAATACCACCAGGCAATTGGTGTTGCGCGGAGTCGACGGCATTGTGTTCGTCGCGGATTCGCAATACGAGAAAATGGCGGAGAACGTGGAGAGTTTTCAGAACCTGGAAGAGAATCTCAAGTCATTGAAGTTGAATCTCACGGACATTCCATATGTGCTGCAATATAACAAGCAGGATTTGCCAAACGTGGCGCCAGTGGAATACATGGAATATTTGCTGAACAATCGCGAAGTTCAGGTCCCGTCCTTTACTTCAGTGGCTCACAAGTGCGAGGGAGTATTTGAATCCCTGAATATGATCACCCGGATGCTGCTTAACAAGTTTATCAGTCAGCAGCAGAATGTCGGAGTACATCAACCCGCTTAAGGAATGCCAACGCTGCCCCAACTCATCGAAGAAGATGTCCAGCAACTGGATCGGATTTTACAGGAGTTGCTGGTTAGTAGTGAAGCCACTTCGGCCCTCATCATTGATAAGGGCGGCTTCCTCATCACCTATCGCGGTGAAGGCGAACAGTTCGACCTGACCACGATAGCGGCCCTGGCTTCAGGTGCCTACCTGGCGAATCAAACCATCGCCAACCTGGTGCATGAAAATAACTTTGACAGTGTGTACCAGCAGGGTGAAAAGTTTAGCATGCTGGTAATGAACGTGGATGAACATGTCCTCCTGACCACCATTTTCCGGGCGGCGGTTGGTGTCGGCGCGGTGAAGTATTACGCGATGAGCTCCAGCATGCGCATTGCGCAACAATTGGTGCGCGCCCAGGAACGGACCCCTGGAGGCGGACTGGATCTCTCGGTGCTCAACATCGCTGATCCGAGCCAGTTTTTTCGGAAGCAAGCTTAAGCTGCCCAGCCTGCAACAAGATTGTCAACGACGCCCCTCGGAAGAGGGGCGTTCGCTTTTACGGGAGGCATGCTTGGGGGCGGTCTCGGCGAGCTTGTTCCTGGACAAAGGTTGAAACTTTCATGGGCGTAGATTTAAAGCAGGTAGGTTCTCCACTTCTCCGATTCGGCAACTTCTTTAATGACTTCGTTTCGCTTCTCAAGAAGGCGACGCATGTATCTTTCCAACACGAGGTGGTTGACCACGAGGCCCAAGATTCCGAAAGGGCTTTCGAAATCGAAGACATCCTTCATGGTGGTTATGGCGCCATCGGTTTCGAAGTAGTGATCGTGGTCGAAATGTCGGAAGGCGCCGCGGACGAGGGAATCGCGAAAGTGATGTGGACGGTTGTATTGAGAGATGCGACTTGTCAGTTCCTGCCAGATGCCAAAATGTCTAGCGCGCCAGGTCACTTCTTCTCCCAAAGAAATCAGACCTGAGGTCACTCCGGCGACGGCGCGTTCCCCGGTGTGGGCGGTTGAGGCGATGTGGAGATCAATGCTGCGGGACAAATCGAAGATTCTTTCGATGGGAGCGTGGATTTGGAGGGATGTTTGGATGACGGGCACGCGACAATTCTTTCAATTACTTACTGCCGAAATGCCTGAGCCAATAAGAATCAATCCCACCAAAAATACCAATACTTTGAATTGAGCAGAGTTGCTGCGAGATTGGAAATAGAACCGCAGCCCTGATCGACAATATCGGAACAATATAGGTGTTGCTCTTTTGCCAAATCTATTGCGGATTCTTTGGTGTTGGGAGGCTTTGCAACCACGAACTCAATGACATCGCGGGTGATTGATACAATTTCTGCTCCGTAGCGCTCGTGCCAGCGTTTCGCCATGGCGACGTGCTCGGCCGGCTCTGGACATGCGTTCCAGTTACCCATACCGATGTAGGCGGGAACTTCCCAATTCCGAGATGCGGGAACTTTTGCAATGTAAACAGTGCTCTTTGGCTTTTTTGAAAGGACTTCCAAATGAGCGCTGATGCTGCCCGCATCGGGAACCTGGTACGGCCAATCCCCAACTTCGGCGCCATAGCATTCGGGATCCGACTCCAAACGCTCCTTTAGCCACTCTTCGGTGTCGATATCAGCGGCGACCGACAAAATTTCTGTCACAGACAAGGTGGAAAATTCTCGATTCTCCGCCAGCGACTCAACGTCTTTGGAGTCACCGAGGATAATTGCGTTGAAACCTTCGCTACGCCCCTCATCGCGAGTTTTCTCCCATAGCTGAAGCGCGTGCTTTCCGGGGCAGGGTGCTATTTCGAAATCTCCCGCACTAACAAAAGAGAGGCTGGCGATTTGTTCGCCAGCCTCTGAAGATGGTTTGCCAACCTCTCGAGATTGAGGTGTCTTACGGAATCTATCGAAGAAACCCATGCAGCGATTATTTCTTTTTCTTCTTCGCGGCGTTGTGGACCTGGGAGGCGACGCGGAGGCGGAGGCCGTTCAGGCGGATGAAGCCGGTGGCGTCGTCCTGGTTGTAGGCCTTGGTCGGGTCGGCTTCCATGGTCGCGATGTGCGGGTTGTAGAGGCTGACTGGAGATTTGCGGCCGGCGGTCATGATGTTGCCTTTGTAGAGCTTCACGCGAATCGTGCCGGTGACGTCCTTCTGGCTCTCCGTGACGAGGGCTTGCAAGGCGAGGCGTTCCGGGGCGAACCAGAAACCGTAGTAAACGAGTTCGGCGTACTTCGGAATCAGGGAATCGCGGATGTGCATGACTTCGCGATCCATGGTGATGCTTTCCATCTGGCGATGAGCGAAGTGAAGAATCGCGCCGCCGGGAGTTTCATAGACACCGCGGGACTTCATGCCGACGAAACGGTTTTCGACGAGGTCAACGCGTCCGACGCCGTGTTTGCCGCCAAGCTTGTTCAGCGCCTTCATGACGCCAAGCGGGTTGAGCTTCTGGCCATTCACGGCGACGCAGTCACCTTTCACGAAATCAAGCGTGACGTATTCCGGCTTGTTCGGAGCATCTTCAGGCGAAACGCTGAGCTTGAACATCGCCTTGTTTTCCGGGGCGAAGGCATCCAGCCAGGGATCTTCGAGAATGCCGGCTTCGAAGGAGATGTGGAGGAGATTGCGGTCCATCGAGTAGGGCTTCTTGGCGCTGGCTTCGACGGGGATTTTCTTGTCGGCGCAATATTGAATCATTTCCGCACGGCCGGGGAATTGGCTGCGGAACGAAGCATCGCGCCAGGGAGCGATGACTTCGAGGTCGGGTGCGAGGGCGGCGGCGGTCAGTTCGAAACGGACCTGGTCGTTGCCTTTGCCGGTGGCACCGTGGGCGATGAACTGCGCCTTTTCCTTGCGGGCAATTTCCACCATGCGCTTGGCGATGAGCGGGCGGGCGATGCTGGTGCCGAGGAAGTATTGATTTTCGTAAATGGCGCCTGCCTGCATCATGGGGAAGATGAAGTCGCGCGCGAATTCTTCCTGGAGATTGTCGATGTAAAGCTTGGAAGCGCCGGTCTTCATGGCCTTTTTATCGAGGCCCTTCAGTTCCTCTTCCTGGCCGATGTCGGCGCAGAAGGCGATCATTTCGGCGTTATACTTTTCCTTAATCCACGAGAGCAGCACGGAGGTATCCAGGCCGCCCGAATAAGCTAAAACAATTTTCATGCGGAGGAGATTAACGGCTAAGGACGACAAAACGCCAAGCGGAAAATGAGAGGAAGAAAAGACCAGGAAAAAGATTTTTGCCCGCAGAACATGCAGAATGACGTAGAAAAGTGGAAGGACGAAACAGAAGGTCGTGAAAATTAAAAGGCAGCGAAGGTGTTCAGGGTTCGAAGGCTTCTTACTCCTCAAAAATGCTTTCACCGCAATGGCCACAGCTTCCGGTGGCGATGGCTATTTGAACGCCGACCCCTGAAACCGGCTTGTTACATGCTGGGCAGTTCATGCCAAACTTTTTCTGCTGGGCTTTGGTAAATCGAATCGTCAGCACGCCCGCTCCAATAACGAAAATAATGAGACCGAAAATAACCATACCGCCCAGCCAGGCGTATTCCTTGTGGTCATCAACAAGGGTTCCTGCAAACAATAAGCCAAAAAAAACGGAAAGTGACCCTATGAGCAATATCATCACGGGTTTCTTCCCTTCGCGAATCATGGCTTGTTGTTGGGAGATGAATTCCTTTTTGTTCATATGCTCTTGAGAAAAGCTTTTACTTATTGAATATGCTTTTATCGCAATGTCCACAGTTGCCTGAAGCAATTGCTAGTTGAACGTTGATGCCAGTCAGCGGCTTTTTGCATTCGGGACAACAATGTAGTCCAAATCTCTTGTTTCGGCGTTTTCCAAGCATTGTTGCCAGCCAAAGAAGCGCCGGGAATAGAGCCAGCATGATAGCCGCGAGCACCAGATTCATCCAGGCGTATTCTTCGTGGCGTTCGACAAAATTGAACGCAGCTAAGCAGGCAAAAAATGGAATGATGAACAGGGAAAGGCTTAGTACCATGTCCCTTGTTACCGCACGGGCTCTGGCCTGATTCCTGGAGGTGAACTCCTGCTTGGTCATAATGCTTCTTAGATTCTCAGAATGCCCAATTAGACTCCATCAGTAATGACTGTCAAGTTTGGCGGTAGAGCGTGAGTGTGGAACGGAATATGAAAGCTCGATGGCAAATGCCGGGAAGCAGCGGAACGGGAGAGTCAGCGTTTCTGAGGGCTGGGTTCGATGTGGATGAGGACGTCGCGGACGGCGGGGATGGCGGCGCGGATCTGGTCTTTGACGTCGTGGGCGATGGCATGGCCGCGTTGCACGGTCATGAGGGGATCGACCTGCACATGCATGTCGGCGTAGTAACGATGACCGACTTTGCGGACCATGCATTTTTCGATGCATTGCACACCCGGCACGTCGGCCGCGGTCCGCCGAATTTTATCGATGACGTCCTGGCCGGGCGAACGGTCCATCAGTTCGCTCAAGGCGGGGCGCAGCAAGTGCCAGCCGTTCCAGGCGATGATGCCGGCAGCGACAATGGCGGCGATATCGTCGGCGGTTTCATAACCTTTGCCGCCGATCAGGGAGATGGTGATGCCGATGGCGGCGCAGAGGGAGGTGATGGCATCGCTGCGATGATGCCAGGCATCGGTACGCACGGCGGAACTATCGACGGATTTGGCTTCCTTGGAAACGAAGCGGTAGAGGGCTTCCTTGATGATGATTACGAAGATCAATACCGCGAGGGTGAAGGCTTTAGGAGTGTGGCGTTCACCGGAAAAAAATTCGTGGGCGGAATTGAAGGCGATGCCGGCAGCGGCGAGCAACAGCATGGTGGAGACAATGGCCGAGGCGATGGGTTCGGCTTTACCGTGACCGTAGGGATGGTCTTCATCGGCAGGTTCCTCGGCAACCACCATTGCGCGCCAGACAACGATGGAGCTGAAAACATCGGCGAGGGATTCGATGGCATCGGCGATCAACGCGTGGGAATGGCCGATGATTCCGGCAAACAATTTCCCGGCAGCGAGCAGGGTATTGAGAACCATGCCGAGCCAGGTTGCGCGGAGACTGCGATTGAGGCGTTCAGATGCCACGGGGAAATGTAAGCATGAATGTGAATGAAAACAAAAGCTTAGAAGTTCATGGGAGGTTCTTTGTCAGTGGTCCGTTGTCCGTGGAAAAAATGTTGTGTCGCTTAACAATGTTTTGGACTCCTAAACTTTTGCGTCCGGCCAAGTGAGTCACTCAGAAAACTTTGCGAATCCGGTTGCGACAAGGTTATGGGACGCGGATGGGATCGAGAACTTTTGACCAGGGCGGGGTGAGGGTGGTGCCGATGATGATGTTTGGTCTGACCGATTCGACGTGTCCGTCTGTGAAGGCGGCGATTATTTTGCCTTCAGGATGGTTTAGTAATTTGCTCTCCATTGCTTGCCTGTTAGTCCAAGCGAACCGGTCAGCGAGAATAGGGATGGTGGCGGATTCAGTAGAAATACCGTCGTAATATGCATAGTCGTTGCCATTGGAAACAAAGAATGCCCGGCTTATTTGCGGGACGAATTTCTTCTGGTAGAAGTGTCTCTGCTTTTCTCGTTGCCGGGCCACTTCTGGGCAGACAAAAAGGTTGCTTTGTCGAATATAATTCAGGGAATAGAGAAGAAACATTGCGTCTGGCCCATTGTTTCCCGACTGTTGATCCAGATCTGGAAACTTGTTTTTGTGATCCTTTGAATATAGCTCCAGCGCTTCATTCACTTGCTTCAAATTGTTCATGCATAAAAGCCCCGTGGTAGGGCGGCTATGAACATAAAATGGAAAAATGAGTGCAACTATAATAAGCGCAACACCAATAATGACCATAAGCACTTCAACCAGGGTCATGCCGTGCTGCTGCTTCCTTGAACTCATATTGAAAAAATAGCTGGTGCCGAGAATCAGCACCAGCTTAAACCGGAGACGAATTTGTGCAAAATGACCTGTTAAATCATGTGCGAGAACATGGCGTCGCGGAGCTTGGGTTCAAACCAGGTGCTCTTAGGAGGCATGATGCCGCCGGCGTCGGCGATGGTCATGAGGTCTTCGATGCTCGTGGGGAACATCGAGAAAGCGCAGGCGTATTCGCCGGCGTTGACGAGTTTCTCCAATTCTCCTGTGCCGCGAATGCCGCCGACGAAATTGATCTTTTTGCTCGTGCGCGGGTCATCGATGCCGAAGAGAGGGGCGAGCACGTATTTTTGCAGCAAGGTCACATCGAGTTTTTCGATGGGGTCGGTGGTGGCTGCGAATTGCGGACGGAAATGTAGCGTGTACCACTGGCCATTCAGGAAGAGGCCGAGCTCGTGTTTGCGAGTCGGTTGAGCGTTGCCATTTGATTTGATGGTGAACACAGCGTCAAGCTTCTCGAGCAGTTGGGCAGGGGAGAGACCGTTGAGATCCTTCAACACGCGGTTGTAGGGAAGAATCTGCATTTGGTTATGCGGGAAAATGACGCTCAGGAAATAACCGCTGTGACCGGCACCTTTGCGGCTTTGATAGACGCGACCGGCGGCGGCGCTGCGATGGTGTCCATCGGCGATGTAAAGGAACGGAATGCGGGCGAACTCGTTCTCGATGAGTTGAATGGTTTGCGGATCATTGATAACCCAGGCGGTGTGGCGCACGCCGTCCTTGGCGGTGAAATCGATGTCCGGCTTTTCGGCGGTTTTCTTTTTAGTCAGGTCATCGATGACGGCGTTGGCTCGGTAAGTGAGGAAGACCGGGCCGGTTTGGGAATTGAGCGTTTCAATGTGGCGGACGCGGTCGTCTTCCTTGTCGGGTCGGGTGAACTCGTGCTTCTTGATGATGTTATTGAGATAATCCTCACAGCTCGCGGCGGCAACGAGGCCGATCTGGCCGTGCTTGCCCATGATCTGGCGATAGAGATAGAAGGCCGGTTGGGCATCTTGTTTGAGAGCGCCGTCCTTGATGAGCTTTTGAAAATTCTCCTTACCCTTTGCGTAAACTTCGGGAGCGTAGATATCGATGGAGGGCGGGAGGTCGATTTCCGGTTTGGAGACGTGGAGGAAACTGAGGGGATTGCCAGCCGCCATGTCGCGGGCTTCCGCGGAAGACATGACATCGTAGGGCAATTCGCAAATTTGGGCGGCGAGATCGGGCCGTGGTCGCAACGCAGCAAAAGGTTTTAATTTAGCCATAAAGCGTGGAGAACATAAAAGGAGAGAGAAAGAAAGGCACGTCAATTTTATGAGGTCTTATCTACAGCGAGTTGACTCATAATTAATGACACCGGAGAGAGGTTGGGAAGCCGGACTGAAGGAATACGTTGCCTCACGGGAAAATGACACCGACAAACTTGGAGAATGAAGATGCCAAAGAGCAGTTGTCGGACGGAAGAGTTGGAACGTTTGCGGAGGCGGTATGCCGGTCGAGGGCGGGAAGGAAAAACGCGGATGCTCGATGAGTTTTGTGAACATCATGGCTATGATCGCAAGCATGCGATCAAGTTGTTGGGGGATCAATTGCCCAAGCCCAAGGGCGGAGTGCGCCCCGGGGCCGAACCGGTCTATGAGCCGGTGCGTGAGGTGGTCGAGCGGATCTGGAAAGCCAGTGAACAGCTTTGTGGCAAGCGGCTGGAACCGGCGCTGGCCCTGTGGTTGCCGCATTATGGCAAGCACTACGGCAGTCTTTTGCCAGCACAGAAGAAGCTCTTGGGAAAGGTCAGTGCCGCGACCCTGGACCGGCTGCTGGCGCCGCTCAAAGCGGAAGTCCCTCGCCGGTTATGTGGCACCCGGCCCGGCACGCTGTTGCGGACCCAGATTCCCATTCAGGGGGAAGTGTGGGATGAGCAACGTCCGGGATTTTTGGAGGCGGACAGCGTGGCGCATTGCGGTTCCAGCCTGGCGGGTGATTTCATTTGGAGCCTGACCTACACGTGTTTGGGGAGTGGGTGGACGGAAGGTCGGGCCGTGTGGAACAAGGGTGCCCAAGGGGTGTTGGAGCAAACCCGGGACGTGGAAAAAAACCTGCCATTTCCTTTGCTGGGGATGGATTTTGACAATGGGAGCGAATGGCTGAACTGGCATCTGGTGCGTTACCTGCAGGAGCGCGTGGTGCCCGTAAAACTCACCCGCTCACGCCCTTATCATAAAGATGACAATGCGCATGTGGAGCAGAAGAACTGGATGTGGCCGCGGCAGGTTCTGGGCTATGCCCGGTTGGAATCTCCGGCAGCGGTGCCCTTGATCAACCAGCTTTACAAGGAAACCTGGGGGCCATTGCAGAACTTTTTTCTGCCCTCAGCCAAGCTGGTGGCCAAGCATCGGGAAGGCAGCCGCTGGGTTCGCCGTCACGACCGTCCGCAGACGGCCTACCAGCGGCTGGTGAGCAGCGGACAACTGGGTAGGAAACAGGCGCAACGGTTGCGCGACTGGTATTACGCCGTCGATCCCTTTGAACTGGCCAGGCAAACGGATAAACAACTCAGACCGATCTTAAAATGAGGACGGGATGGAAGAATGAGAAATTTTTTTGCCCCTGCTGCTGCAGCAGCAGGGGCAAAAGGACCCTCCTGACGGAGGGAAAAACAATAAACACGTCGGTGTCATTTAATGTGAGGCAACGAATACCCAAATCCGGTCCAATCCCCGGTGTCATTTATCCTTGAGGCAACAGGACAGGGAATGGAAAGCAAAACTTGGCCCCGTTTACCATGAAAGGTTTAGTTAAATCTCCATTCTATTGCAAACTGATCTGGTTGAAAGTGAACTTGTTCGCCACTGTCGCGTATTTGTTGACAGGTGAAAAAGAAAGGAATTGCTGGTCTGGCCTACTACCTTAATGGTGTCACTTCAAGCGTAAGTTGCAGGCGCTTGATCGGCCGCATTACGTTCCTTGGCCAATTCCGCGTCGCGGGTCATCAATTTGAAAACGTCAGGAATTGCTACAATCTCTTCCGGAATCTCGGTTTGGTTTGTCAACAGGGAGGCGTAGGTGTGTTTGTCTTTTGGATGATAGCCGTGCATTCCGCGGATGGGACGTTCGCCCATATGGCTGGGGACAATGAGCACGCCTTCCTTCACCAGAAAAATGAGTTCGCCAAAATATCGATCTTCGAAAAGCGTTCGCATCTCCTTCAGCTCCAAATCAGGTATGATGCGGCCTTGTGGCACTTTCTGAAGGGCTTCAGTAACTACCTTGCGCGCACGATCGTTGAAGAACCAGAAACGCGCCATGGTGGAATCATAGACGACGGCATAGTCCTGTTCCATTTTGATATCCAAAGCTTCAATCTTTGCCTTGAGGTCGAGCAATTCGTCGCAATTGGCCATGCCATGATCGCTGAACACATACAAACGGACTTCGGAATAGTGCTTTTGCGCGGCGGCCATCATTCGGTCAATCCACTGTTCGTAAAGTCGCAGTTTGGCTGGAATTTCGGGCGATTGATTTCCCACCATGTGCAGGAGGCCATCCAGCCCCGCCCAGTAAAGAAATGCAAAATCGATGGACTCGCTTTCAATGTCCTTGATCACGGCCTCCAGGTTTTCGATCTCGGGTTTTTCGGGGGCACTGACGTGATAATTGATTTTGCGTTCTCCGAGAAAATCAAAAATATTCGGACCGCGATTCATCCCGCCTGGCTTCAATGGGCTTTTCTTTTCTGTAAAGTCAAACAGCGTGATGAATTTAAAAGGAATATTGTAAAGGTCAAAGTAGCCGCGGAATTTGAGATGGACCTTCACGAATTTGGTTAGCCAGCGTCGAAAAATGCGACGGCTGGTAATGGCTGTTGGCAACCAGCGAAACGGTCTTAATGATTTGAAAGGGGAGTTCTTTGGATCATAAACGAAATAGCACCAGTTCCGATGCTCCACCGGCCAACGACCAGAAAGAATGGACGGAACGCAGGTCGAGCTATAACCAAAAACAGAATCGAGCTTTTTGCGATTCGGGGCGAAGTTCTTTCCGAAAGGATCGTTTTTGATAATTTCCCATCCGCAGGCGTCAATAAAAACAAAGAGGGGAAGAACGGGCTTCATTTATTATTTCCAGGTTTAGTAATGTCGCAGGTAAATGATGTCTGGTCAGGTTATTACGATTTGATAACCCTCCCATAAAAGATAATGTTGCATCAACCGCTGCATGTAATAGGAATTATCTACTACTGGTAGCCTTTTTGCCATGGGGACTTCTGATACTATCCCGCCATGATTATGAAAGTTTGATCATCGTTCGAGGTTGTATTTGCCTGGTATTTTTCCAACTCCCGGGCCAATTCCTCCTTGAGCTGATCGGCTGTACTTAAGTTTTTCGTGCTCCCTTCCAACCAGTCCAGCAAAGGTTGTTGACCGAAGTATTCGCCTTTTGCACTCAAAGCTTCGGTCAAACCGTCTGTGTAAAGCAATACGCGGCATTTCTCGCTCAGTTCCACGGTCTCATCCTGAAAAATTGTGTCCGGTAAAATCCCCAGTGGCATTCCTTCCGGAGAAAAAGTCGTTACTCCCTTCGTCGTGGCCACAACTAAAGGACAATGACCCGCGCTCGCTGTTATCATTTTTCTCTCGTGCGCATCAACGAAGGCGAGTTGCGCTGTGATGAACATATCCACTGCTGAAAGCTCAGGGTAGAGCAGGCGGTTCACACGCGTGAGCAGCGCTCCGGGCTGGTTGTTATACTCAGGGACTGCCCGTAATAACGTACGCAGGATGGCGGCAAACATCGCTGCGGGTATTCCCTTGCCCATGACGTCAGCAATGACCAGCAACACCGAATGATCGCTTACCCTCAAAACATCGTAAAAATCACCGCCAACTTCATGCGCGCTCCGGCAGAAGGCCGCGAGAGTAAAACTTGGCAGTTGCGGTAAGGTCGTCGGTAGAAGCGATCTTTGGATGTTATTGGCAATCTCCAATTCGTGAGTAACAAGCCGGCGGTGGAACTGCTCCTCTTGAAAGCGGGCATTGGCAACCTGAATAGCCAGAAAATCTGCAAACGTGCTCACCACATTTGTCTGCCCTGCAGTGAATATTAATCTGCTTTGATTAGGCCAGGAAACTGGCGCAAGCGTCCTGCCCAATGTGAGCGTACCCATGAGTTGTCCCCCAAACAGAATTGGCTGCACCAGGCCAGCAGAGCCGGGCTTATATTTATGGAGCAGGCCATCCGCTGGCACGGGATTCGTTGAGTTGAACCATACTCTCTGACACGTCATGGCGGCATCCACCTCCATGGAATAGGGGGGATTCCCGGTTGCAGGGATTAAAAGTGGTTCCAATTCAAGCAGCGGTTCAGAAGCCGCAAATACTGCAAGACGTGATTCTCCTTTGGGAACCAGGCGCAGAATAAACCACTCTGCCGACGCAATCTGCAGCAGATCAGTCAGGAGTTGGCGGGCGAATTCTCGTAAGTTGCCCGTCTTGCCCTGTTCTGTGCTATAGCGAAAAATCGCCGAAAGACTCTCGTAGCAGGAGCTTAGTTCCTCCACCATTTCAGCAATCATCCGTTCGTTCTCCGCGATCTTTTTGGTAAACTGATCGAGTGTCTCCAGATTTGATGTTGCGAAGGAGGGTTCCTGGAGGGCTCGTTCTTTCCTCATTACGAGAATGTTTTCACCCACGCCGCGGAAGTATCCGACGTAATCCATGAGTGAAGTTATTAAATAAATCCCTCGCCCACTTTCGCTTTCGGGATCAGGCAACACGGCCTTTTTAGGCCACTCGAAACCGGCGGTATTATCGTGAATCCGGAATTCGACCTGCATCGCCTCGGAGATTGCTTCAATAATTATCGCCTGATCACGCCCGCGGTCATCTGCGTATTTGACTGCGTTGTTGCAACCTTCCACAAGAGCGAGGTCAAAGGCGATCAAGGAATTGTCATCCCAACCTTGTTCACTGAGGAAGGAACGAACATTCTGTACCGCTGGCCAAACCTCGGCCAGGTTGCAGGCCAGCGTAATTCTCAGGGTGACAGGCCGGGATGTGGCAGGGGAAACCACGGACATGGAATTAGTTCTTCACGATCTCGAAAAGGCGATGCATGCGCGTAAGTTCGAGTATTTGTTGAACTCCAGGAGTCGGATTGAGCAGGCGCATCATGCCTTTGCGGCTGCAGGTTGTTTTATGAAGAGAAACCAGGGTGCCCAGACCGCAACTATCCAGGAACATGGTCTGGGAAAGGTCTATATCAATATTGCGTTGAGCTTCGGTCAAGGCGGCACGCGCCTTATCACGAAAATCGTTGGAATTGGCTGCGCCTAGTTCTTTGATATCCGTGATCCGTAATGTCTCGCCCTGGATTTGCATCTTCATAGTCATTAGAACTCATTTGCTTTGTGAGAGAGGCCCGAAACCATCAGTTAAACCTTCTGTACTGAGACCTGCATTCTTTTAGATTGAATTACCCATTAACTTAAAGCACAAAGCTGTCCCAATTACAAATGTTACATGCATCGGGTCTTATCGGAAGCTGTTGCGGGACTTACTTGTAAGAGAGTAGCCAGAGAACTCTGGGTGGCTGCCAAAAGGGTGCGCCAATGGCGCTGTTTCAGCAAGCGATCGGACTGACTCCCGTTCAGCCGGGCAAATGAGTAATGCCTTCATGAGTAAGCTTCCTTCCTGAACAAAACTGCTGGCACGGTCGTGACCAATATCTTTAAGTCACAACCTAAGCTGCGGCTTTCAATGTATTGGACGTCCAACTGAACTTGTCCCGAAAAATCAATATCCTCTGTCATCTACTGCCCGGTTAGCTTTTTACTTGCGCCAGCAACTCGCCAGCTAAACGACGCACCTCAGACTTGCTGAAAGGCGTATCCAGCAGAATGTGGGCCCATTTCGACTGCGGTGCTACGTATAGCGCATTCATCGGTTCCACCATCTTCCAAAACTGATTCTGAACCGACGATTGATCGCGCCCACGTATTAGCAAATCCCGACCCAAGCGCCGGTGCAAACGAAGCTTCGTCGGGCAATCAATGAAAATCCTGACCTGAAATAACCGTCGCAACGAGGGGCGCCGCAGCAACCACAGGCCGTCCAGGATTATGACCGGCTTGGGTTTAAACAGAATACATTTTGGCAGCCGCGAATGCGTTGCGAAATCGTATTGAGGCAGCCAGGTTGGTTTTCCTGCCAGACAATCCTTCAACGCTGCTTCCAGAGCTGCCCAATCAATTGCACGCGGGTGATCGAAATTAACCAATGCGCGTCGTCCCGGTGGCAAATGGGACCGGTCACGATAAAAGTCATCCTGGCTGATTCTGCCTGCTTTGTCTCCAAGCAGCTTTTGTAATTGGTCAGCCAGCCAGCTTTTGCCAGCGCCGCTGCCCCCGACAATGGCAACCAGCAGGGGGGAGACGTGTTTAGGTTTCATGTGCTGGTCTCGATTGTGTTTCTGAAACCACCTTTGCAAACATCGTTTCCAAATTCTGTATATATTGGGCAAAATTAAATTTATCGCGCACCATCATGCGGCCACGTTCGCCCTGGTGCCGTGCCAAATCCTTGTCCTGCAAAAGCTGTTTAACCCGTGCGGTGAATTGCGGCCGATCCATCCACGGCACCAAATAACCATTGTAACCATCCAACAGCCATTCCTTGATCCCACCCGCATCGAATGCCACCACTGGCAATCCATATCTCATCCCTTCAAGCCCCGCCGCGCCGAACGGTTCCGGCCACACTGAGCTCATCACCGTCAGACTCGCATCGACATAAAAACTCTTCAGTTCATCTTGCGGCACAAAACCTTTGAATTGCACCCGATCGCTCAATCCAAGACGACGGCTTAAGTCTTCACAAAACGGCCGGTGGCTCCCTTCACCGAGGATAATGCATTGAAAAGGCATCTTTAATTCCGCCAAAGCCTCCAGCAACACATCCACCCCTTTCCCGCGAATGAGTTGTCCCGAATACAGTATCAAATTGCGATCACTAAACGATGCCCGCAACCCGCTCTCAATCGTCTTTGGCACCGGCGCATGGATTTCAATCAATCGCTGGTCAAAACGGTTTCGCACCAGCTCCTCTTTCATGTAATGCGTCGCCACCACCATCCGATGGAACCTCCGGTTCAGTCGGATCTCCTTGCGCTTATCCAGGTAGCTCACCCACTTGACCGGCAGACCACCATCACGGTTTCGCGACACCGCTGCACCGCAAGGAAAAATACAAAAAGGCGACGTCGGGCGCGTGCAGATGTTGCGATTAAGCGGGTTGTACTTATAACTCCGCATGCAGTAAATATCATGATCATGCACCATTCTCACCAGTGGATACCTCGATTTCACCAGGGCCTCAATCACCCCCAGGTCCGCCATCTTATGCACGTAAACCGCATCCGGCTGAAACTCCTTCAGGGCTCCCCCGACGATCCTGGCGCTGTCTCCGTTCTGGAGTGGAAAACAGGCCGAAAAAGTTTCCCGCCAACCGGCCTCGTTCTTCCCCGTCCCTGCGCCATGAATAATACCCACCGTATGCCCTCGGCTCTTTAACTCCGAAGCCGTGAGGAACGCATTCACCTCGGCCCCTGCCATTGCGCCGAATCGTTCATGGACAAATAAGAGTTTCATCTTTTGAAGCAACTCAAGATTTAGCACAACTTCCAACCCACAACCAGCGCATATTCACCCCATTTACTTCTCGCCAACACACACCCCATACTCGACGTGTTTGCCCGGCGAAAAAAGGCCAATCCCACTCAGGACTGGCCGTACCCATGCAAAGGAGCAGGAGGCTCCTTTCCAACCCCATCCTTACGGACAGGGAGATCTCCCTTTTCGGAAATCAGACTTCTCAGATTGATTGCGACTTTCTCCATCTCTTGCCCGCCGCAGAACTCATATTTTTCAATCATGGAACAATCTCAAGCCCCTTCTTTGACTTTCTCGGTTTCAAAAAGCGGATAAAGAATGGGTAAAAGCAGCAGTGTGAGCAGAGTTGCCGTAATCAGGCCGCCGATAATGACCACTGCAAACGGACGGGATGTTTCGGCCCCCACGGCATGAGACAGTGCCGCCGGTAATAGGCCCAGCGCGGCCATTGCAGCCGTCATTACCACCGGTCGCACGCGTGAAATAGCGCCTTCCCGGACGGCATCCATCATGGGCCTGCCTTCCCAACGAAGCTCCCGAATCCGTTCCACGAGCAGAACTCCGTTCTGAACCGAGACCCCAAACAGGGCAATGAATCCAACGAGCGCAGACACCGAAAGCGAAAGCCCGGCCAGCGGCAAAGCCAGAATTCCCCCCACTGCCGCAAATGGAACATTCAATAGAATCAAGATCGCCAGTTTGCTGGAATCGAAGGCAGTGAAGAGCAGAAAGAAAATAGCGACGAGGGTGATCGGCACGATGATTTCAAGCCGCTTCACAGCGCGTTGCTGATTTTCAAACGAACCCGTCCACTCCATCCGGTATCCTTTGGGCATGAGGACGGCTTCCGAAACCTTTTTCTGCGCTTCGGCAACCAGGGAACCAAGATCACGGCCACGCACCGACAGTTTCACGGCTATCCGGCGCGCATTTTCCTCGCGGAAGATGCGGGCAAAACCGGGGCGCACATCCACCGAGGTGAGCGCACCCAGAGTCAACCGTTCACCATTGGAACCAAACACGGGGATGTGCCGGATGGCATTTAAATCCGAAACCGCCTTCGGTGCCAGTTTCACAACCAGATCGAAAGCCCGTTCGCCTTCCAGAATTTGAGTGGCCACAGTGCCGCCCAGGGATGTCTCGACGACGGATTGAACGTCTGAGATGGAAAGTCCGGCGCGAGCAATGGCTCCACGATCGATGCTGATCTGAACCTGTGGCTGGCCAAGCAATTCATCCGTGCCTACATCCGTTGCTCCCGGAACCTTGCGGATGACGTCAGCAATCTTATTGGCAAGAGCTTGGAGTTGATCCGGGTTTTCACCAAATATTTTGACGCTCAATTCGCTCTTAATTCCCGAAATTGCCTCATTAACATTATCTTCAATCATCTGGCTGAATTGGAATTGCATCCCGGGAATCTCCGAAAGCTTCCGGTTCATCGCTTCGGCAAGGTCTTCCCTGGTTTTGGCCGTTGTCCACTCCGATCGCGGTTTCAGATCCACCGCGCATTCCACGATATCAAAGCCGTTGACGTCAGTGCCGTCATCCGGGCGTCCCAACTGGCTGACGACGGTTTTAACTTCCGGAAAAGACGCCAGAATGGTTCGCACCTTCTGCACCAGTTTCGAGGCATCGGTTGGGGCAATGGTTTCCGGCATGAAGCCGCGAACCCAGAGAGAGCCTTCATCGAGCTTGGGAAGAAATTCCGAGCCAATGAATGGCAGGGTAAGTCCAGCCAAAACGAGGCAGGCCACCGCTCCACCGATCACCCAATAACGTGCTCCCAACGCCCAGTCGAGAATCGGACGATAGATCCGGAGCAGACCGCGCACCACCCAGGATTCGTGCTCGGCGATTTTATTTTTCACCGCCAAGCTGGCCAACATGGGAACGACGGTGAGAGCCAGAATGGTTCCCGCGATCAAGGCGAAAGTGAGAGTCAGCGCCATCGGCTTGAAAATTTTTCCCTCAACGCGTTGCAAGGTGTAAAGTGGTATGAACGCGGTTAACAGAATCGCCTTGGAGAAGAGGATGGGCCGTCCCATCTGGGAAACTGCTTCCACAATGGTGTCAGGCAGCGAACGAACCTTTCCTTTTTTCTCCTCTAGCAGCCGGAGCAGATTTTCAATAACCACCACCGCGGAATCCACGATGATACCAAAATCAATTGCCCCCATCGAAATAAGGTTGGCGGGAATTCCGCGCAGATCCAGCAGCAGAAAAGCTCCCAGCAACGACAGTGGCACCACCAGGGCCACCACCAGGGCCGAGCGGAAATTGCCCAGCCCGAGGAAAAGAATGAGCACCAGCAGCACGAGGCCGATGCCTTCCATCATGTTTTTCCGCACCGTGTGGAGGGTGCGGTTGATCAGGTCGGTACGATCATAATGGGGAATAAGCTGAACGCCGGCCGGCAGGTCATGTTCATTAATTTCATCCGCCTTCGCCCGAATTCGTTGCAGCACCTCGAGAGCATTTTCGCCTTTGCGAAGCAGCACGATTCCCTGGACCACATCATCCTGATCTTCCTTTGGCATCCCCTTGCCCACGCGCCCGAGCCGCAGTTGCTCGCCAATGGTCACGCTGCCTACGTCCTTGATCCTGATCGGAACGCCATTGCGTGTGTCCACGGCGATGGCGGCGATATCCTGCGTGTCCCGCACGAAACCCAGACCGCGAACAACGTACATCTCCGGACCATGTTCGATATAGGAACCGCCGGCGTTCTTATTGCCGTTGGAAAGCGCATCGAAAACCTGCTTTAAGGAAATATTATAGGACTTGAGTTTCGTCGGGTCGATCAACACCTGATATTGTTTGGTCGGGCCACCAAAGCCGACCACATCCACAACGCCCGCCACGGTCCTGAGCTTTCGCTCCACCACCCAATCCTCCAGCGCCTTTAGTTCGACCGGCGGCATGCTCCCGTCCTTGCAATGCAGTGTGTAGCGATAAATCTCACCGACCGGGGTGGCGTCGGGAGAAAGACTTGCCAGCGCTCCCGATGGCAGGGTCACCGCTGAGAGGTGTTGAAAAGCCTGGTTCCGAACATAATCACCGCTGGCATCATCTTGGAAAACAATGGTCACCACCGAAAGTCCGAAGAGTGAAATGGAACGCATGGAGGCACGCTTCGGTATGCCGTTCATTTCGTTCTCGACCGGTATCGTTACCAGCCGTTCCACTTCTTCGGCTGCATGGCCGGGAAATAGCGTGATGATTTGTACCTGTACGTTCGTGACATCAGGGTAGGCCTCCACCGGCAATCGTCGGAACGCCGAGATGCCTGCGAGAGTGAAAATCACCAACAAAGCGAAAACAATGGCCCTGTGACGCAGGGCATAGGAGGTGAGCTTGCCGATCATGACTTGGTATCTGACGATTCGATTAAGGATTGGAGGAGCAGGCAACCTTCAGTGACCACTTTTTCCCCCACGTGAATGCCTTGTATGATGAGAACCTTGCCATCGCTTTCCGAGCCCACCTGGACGACCTTCCGCTCGTATTGTCCGGGAGCAGCTTCCACGAAAACGTAGTGCTGGTTGTCTTTCAAGAAAACGGCCTTGGAGGAAATGTCCGCTCCCGAATCCTGATTCTCAGCGACCTCGACCGCGGACACGGCATCAACAGTGACGTACATTTCTGCCCGGAGAAGTTTGTCAGGATTTTCCACTTCCGCCTGGACCTTAACGGTGCGCGTGGTTGGGTCCAGCGAATTGCCGATGCCGATGATGCGACCGTCAAAAGTCTTGTCCGGAAACGCACGGCTGGTGATCCTCAGTGGCGCACCAGGTTTCAGACACGCCACATCCAGTTCTGTCACGTCCAATACCACCCAAAGCTTGCCGGGATCGCTCACCACGAACAGCGGAGCAAAAAGCTGCGGCGCATTGGCAAGCATCTGGTCCGGCCTCACTTCCTGTCCGGGATTGATGTTTTTTTCGACGACTACCCCGGGAAGCGGACTCACCAGCGGATACATTTGATCGATGGCTTTGTCCGTGCCGCCGTACAACGTCATCCTGGCCTGGCAACGATCTTTTTCCGACAGGGCGCGGGTATGGTCCGCTTCCGCCGATTCCACATCCTTGGTGGGAGCTGCCCCATGATTATTTAAGTCACGAACCCGGCTTAAAGCGCGCTCAGCAAGTTGCAAATCGCCTGAGGCTTTCCTCAGGTCCGCCTGAGCCTGCCCGAAGTCGGGCGAGGCCATCTTGGCCAGGGTGTCGCCGGATGAAACTGTTTGTCCAAGATGGGCGACTACACTTTCCACACGTCCGGCGACGGGAGAGAAAATGCGAACCGTCGTTTCATCGTTCCATACGAGCCGGCCCGAAAGATGACTGATCGTCGCTTTTCTGGCGTTGGCCTCCTGGACGGAAATGTAATTGTTCTGCGGAGCGCCGGAGGGGATGATTATTTTGCCTCCATCTACCCTCGGCGCCGGGGGCGCGGCCGCTTTTTTCTCTTCTTCCTTGTGGCAGCCGAACAATCCGATGATGGCCACAAGGCTGAGCGCCTTTAACACGGTTGTCGCGGCTGAAATGCGATCGGAAGGTTGGACATGTATTTCACTCTTTCTCGAATTCATGGAAAAGGTTCCTTTCATTTTTTGTCCGAGTGCCATTCGGTTTGGGATAAAATATTGTTTGCGGCCATAAGATCGGCAGTGGCATTGGCCGTATCCGCCATGGCTTGGGCGGTGGCCAGGCGAACGGAGTTGTCATCGCGCTCGGCCGTAAGCAGATCAACCAGGGATGCGCCTCCCTTTTCGTACGCATAAGCAATCGACTCACGCACTTTGCCCGCATTGGGTTGAATCTTTGTTTGAAAACGTTGCAAACGGGCGGAAGCTTCGTTGTAATTGACCTGGGCATCGGCAATGTCCATCACCACCTGCGCCTTCACTTTGTCGAGCGCGATTTCGTTTTGCTTCACGGTAGACTCAGCGGCTTTGATGCCGCCTTTGTTGCGATTCCACAGTGGCAGGGGAAAGGAAACACCAAAACCAAAAGTGTCGACGGCAGGTCCTCCGCCCGGAGGCTCATGTTCCGCCAGAGCAGAAAATGTTGGATCGGGGATACGCAGGGCCTTTTGCAATTTCAAGTCGGCTTCCGATCCCTTTAACGCAGCCTCGGCAGCGAGAACATCGGGACGTGCGCCATTTGTGTTGCCTTCCGAAAAAACCTGGTGCAAGGCAACCAACTTCTCGAGAGTGTCCGAAGGCAGCCAATTGCCTTGCGGCTTGTTCACGCCCAACAGGACTTCAACTGCGAGTCGCGCATGAACCGCGGTGGCCTCGGCCATCCTGGCCTGGAGTTCAAAGGTTTCGGCATTGTTTTCTATTTGGCGACGGTCTGAATCGGAAATATCGCCGGCCTTGTATCGTGCCGCTGCAATATCAGCCTCATGGCGCAGTGCGCGCGCAGACTCAGTCAGCGTTTGCCTGTTTTCCTCAGCCAGCAAAACCGACACGTAAGCTTTGGTTACTCCCTGGTCCAGAGATCTCTTCGCATCGTAAAAGCGGGCGCGGGCGTTCAACACGCCTTCCCTGGCGGAGAGCTGGCGAGCGCGGCGTTTGCCGCCAATTTCAACCAGTTGGCTCACGGCGGCGATGGAATCGTAACTGCGCTCCCAAAGACCATTGCCCAGCCAAGTGCTGCTTTCGTGCGTGCCAATTTTGGAGGTCGAGAGAGCAAGTATGGGATTAGGATATTCCCGCGTGACAATCGTCTGCGCGGTGGCGGTATCGATTCCGGTTTTCGCAGCCAGCAGATCCCAATTCCTTTCAAAGGCGATTTGCCTGGCTTCTGCCAAGGCCAATATCCGCTTCTCTTGTGTCGGTTTGTCCGGCGTTTGCGCTTCGGTGATTGTGGAAAATGCGGATAGGGACAAAGCCAGCGACCACCTCAAACATTGTTTTAAAACGCTTAACATGATTAATTGACGATACGCAGTTGCAGTCTTCCGGCTGCTTAAACGGTCAAAATATTGGGTGCTGGGCTGCGCTGTACCAGTTCGAGCAGAAGTAACGACTAGTCCAAGCAGGGAGTCCCCAGCACCCAAATCCTTGTAAATCCATCCTCTTCCAGAAGGCTATGACCGCGATTTCTAAAGTGGCTGCCTCTTTAAAAAACAGTCGAGGCGCCCTAAACAGGCTTCGCCAGGGCAGCAACTTTGTTAATACTGAAATCGCATTAATCCGTTTCACTGCCCCGGAAGATAATTTATCCGTGGGGAGATGTCTGTGGAGCGCGGCCTAAACTTTTTGTAGGGCGGAATCGTACAGCTGATGACCGGATTATTCCGTCCGCTGGCTGTCATGCCACCGGATGGCTTCGCGCAGAAGTTCGGTGGCATTGGCCAGTTTAAGCTTTTCCTTGATACGGGCGCAAAAGGCCTGAACGGTTTTAAAACTGATGTGCAGATCGTCGGCAATCTGGCGGGTGCTAAGTCCTCGCCCCAGCAACTGAAACACTTCCAACTCGCGGTCACTGAGCTGTGCGATCGGAGAGTCAGTGGCAGGCGACCGCCCAACCACAAATTTCTCGGTCATCATTTCATTGACCTTCTCGCTGACGTAAAGCTTTCCCTCCAACACGCAACGAATGGCCTGAAGCACTTTTTTGGTGGCTTCGCGCTTCATGATATAACCACGCGCCCCCGCGCGCAGAGCCCGTTCCGCGTAAAGCATTTCGTCGTGCATCGACAGCACTATCACTATTACGCCGGAGTACAGGGCTTTGATGTTTTTTATCAACTCAATTCCTGAACCACCCTCCAGCGAGATATCCACAATGGCTATGTCCGGTTTGGTCTGCCCTAGCAATTCCAATGCCGTGGGCGCATTGGCTGCCTCTCCGCAAACCAACATGTCAATTTGTTGATTGATCAGGTTGGCGAGCCACTCCCGTACCAAAGGATGATCGTCAACCAATAGAACTTTGCGCTTTTGTGCCATGGGTGTCTGAGGAAAGGTTGCTGGTGGCAGGCAGGATGCAGATAACGCGTGTGCCCTTCGTAGGGAGTCGTTCAATATTAAAAGAGGCTCCAATTATGCTCGCCCGATAGGCCATGATACGCAACCCCATTCCCTGACCGCTGCTGCGGGCGTTTTCAGGCAGACCGATGCCATTATCCACGATTTCCAAAGTGATTACATTATCACACATGTCCAGGCGAATGATTATCTCCCTGGCTTTGCCGTGCTTGATGGCATTGGTGATGGCCTCCTGGGCAATACGATATAAATGAATGGCACCTTCCGGGGCGTGAATCTCCAAGGCCCGGGAATTCTCAAACTTGCAACTTATCTTGAATCGCTCGGAAATGGTGGCAGCCAATTCCTGAAAACCGTTCAGGAATCCTGCACCCTCCAACTCTGTGGGATGAAGCCCGCGGGCCAAGGTACGGGTAAGTTCAATCGCCTCTTCAACCAACTCGACCAAATGATTTGCGGTTGCTGCCTCGGGCAATGACTTTTCTGCAAGCCGCCCGCCCAGAACCTGTCCCGCAAGGGCCGTGCCGGTTAAATGCTGGCATAAGCTGTCATGCAGATCGTGACCGATCCGGCGTTGCTCGCGCTCGCTGATTCCAAGGAGTTCCTTCTCCAGGCGGGTGCGTTCCTGCATTTCGTTGGTCAGGGCAACAGTCCGCTGGCGCACGCGGTTCTCCAATTCCCTATGCAATCTGCGCAGACTGGTGAGAATGCCAACCACCACAATTAGAAATGCGACGGCGATCATGGCGTTCCAGACCGGAACAAATGGGCGTGAATATCGGGCACCCGCGGTCATGTCGCCTGCCACCCAGACCGCCACGCTGAGCACCGAGACTACAATTCCAAAAATATCACCCACAAACCAAACCGCCAGGGCCACTGGGATCAGGTAGAATACAAAAAATGAAATCTCAAAGCCGGTCATCCAATCCACCAGACCAATGATGGCCACCAGCAGCAGGCTGACAGCCATGATGAGTGGCTTGGGGTACTGCTCGAATTTTTTGATCCATCGGGTCATTTTGTTATGCGCGGGACAGGGTTTTCGCGGTCACGCAGTAATGTATCCGGGTCGACATTGTTTGTTTGAATTATTTCAGCCGTTGTGCCGTTTGCGAGGTGGCTTCTGTTCCAACCGCCGACAGGGCAATCAGCTTAGTGTTGAATTGCTCAACTGGCAACCTTGTTGGCAGGCAGTATCAGGACAGACGCATTCAATTTATGGGAGTGAGAAACTTTTGTCTGGGCATCGCAAATGAGATGGGATTCAAAAGTACGGGTGAGATTAAACCGGGTGGGGATTCCGTTCGTTCCAAGGCAATCGCCAAAATACAGAGAGTTCGGTTGCTTCCCCATTTATTTCGCGACGGAATTTCGTTTCAGAATCTTGATGCCGAAGGATGAGTTGCGAAGCGGTTCAGCGCCGATCAGGCAAACTGGTTCGTAATTCTTTTGAATCCACTGCATGAGTCCCAAACCGAATCTTTCTTCCCGGCCAAAGTAATTCACTCCGTACTCGCCTGCATCCCGGTGAATCAGCATGACGTAATCAGGAGCGGCGGCTTGGAAGGCGGTGGTCATTTTGTCCTGGCCGAACGCCGCCAGTTCGCTTGGGTTCCAAACAAAATAGCGCGCGGGATTGGTCCGGCGGGCCAGGTAGTTGACCATGATGCCTTCAGGTAACACCGCCAACGTGGCCTCCGGCGGCGCGTTCGTTTCAAGCCAGACGAGGGCGGATTGGATCGCCGCGCCCGCCGGGGTGGCTTGCTCATTGGAAGCAATTATTCTGTCTGCGCCTCGCCCCACCGCGACCGTCTGGTCGCGATAGGCAGACTGTGACTGCAGGAACAACCGCACGAAACCAACCATCAACACCAGCCAGACCGCGCTTCGAAAAACCCGGCGATTCACCCCGTATTTCTCCAACACCTGCGGCAACAACCAGTGCAGCAGGTAAATTGCAACAGCAAATGCCGGCATTGCCAGCGCAAATCCATAATGCCAAATCCGGCTGTAGAGGCCCAACTTGGTCAGTAGCGCCAACCCAAAAATACCCCACAGCAGCGGAAATACTGGCCGCGTTCCGGGCGACAATTCCCGGTATTTCACGCACAGGATGAGGCACAACGCGGCGTCCAGCAACGGCAGCGACCGTCCACAATCCACCCAATCAAAGCCGCTGGCCAAGGCTAACAGCAGTGCAATCCATCCCACTACGAGCATGCGGTTCGCTGAAACGTCCAGCTTGCGCCGGGCTAACACAGCAGTGACAACGATGGCCGCGCCAATGACTGCGAAGTGAATCAACATTGCGCGAATGTTTAATCCCGGTGCGTCCAGGCCCAGGCACCATTGATAAAAAGGGCCTTGCGAAACCGAGGTTCCCAGCAATGGCACCCAGGCAAAAGAAACCGAACGCAAACTGTCCCGCCACCCTTCCGTCCGGTGGAAATAAAACAGGAACCCAAGCAGAGGCAACACTGCTCCAAGCACGAATATCGCCAGCGATTTCAGGACGAAGTCAGCGCGCCTGCTGGTCAGACCGCACAAAATGAACGCTGCACCCGTCCCGGTCAGCAGCGCGATAAATACATCCGGTTTGGTCATGAACACGAGGCCGGCGCACAATCCCGCGCCCATCGCAAACGAAATGCGCTGCTTCGCCACCCAACTCGATAATAACGCGATTGCCACGATCGAAAGCGCCAGACCGTGCCATACTTCGTGGCAATAAGGAGTGATGTAGTTGAAGTTGCCAATGTTGCTATACCGGCCAAACGCGAACACCAGCACAATCCCCAGGCAAATGGTCGTTGCCGTCCATCGGTCCGAAGCAGCCAGGAAACGGCGGTAGATTAAAACCAGCAGGCCCGCGGCAATCACCAGATTGGAAACGACCAGCGTCAGTAGCGAAACGCCGAAACACTTGAACAGCAGTGCGTGAAAATATTGCGACAACGGACCTCCCGTCAGGTAGTTCACATCCTGATAAAGCACGCTGCCGGTCGAAATTTTCCATGGCAAATAAAGCTGCATGCCAAAGTCAATCAGCACATCCGGCCATTTGCGCCAGGTCAGGGCCGCCGCAACAACAAAGATAATCCCCACAAGGCCCAAACCCGACCACAACGAAGACCAGGGCCATCGGGGGGTCTTGTGGTCTGAGGGGGAGTTCATCGTCGAAATGAAGCTAGGTTCTCGCGGCGTCAACGGCAGACAGGAATCGTTTACGTCGCCGGTTTGGGGATTTAATAAAGTTGTTTTTAAATAGCTGATTGATTAAACATGACCCCGCATGAGTACCGGCAATCTGCCTGTTGATCAACTGAATTCCTCCGCGCCTGCGGCCCCGGCAGAATGGTGCAACGCACGTCTCCGCGCCATGAGAATCTGCTTTTGCGCGTTCGTGCTCATGCTCGCCATCTACCAGCTTTCGGAAAATACAACCGACCCGGATTTATGGGGCCACATCGTTTATGGACAGGAGATGCTGCATAGCCGGTCCATTCCAAAGGCGGACATTTACTCCTACACCGCGCTGGGAAAACCGTGGGTCAATCATGAGGTCGTTGCGGAAATTATTTTAGGTGGCGTACATGCTCTGCTGGGCGGGAGCGGAGTGTTGCTGCTCAAGGTCGCTGTTGGTTTACTGGCGTTTGGACTCAGCTTGCGGCTCGGCATGTCCGGTCTGTCGCGGTCGGATCGTTTCGTCGCCTGGGCAATGGGTGCGCTGGCCGTGGTGGAAATTTCATATGGCTTCGCCGCCCGCCCGCAAATTTTCACTGCGTTGTTTCTGGTGGTGGAGTTGGCGTTGCTGCTCAGGATTCATGCCGGGGCGCATCTTTGGGCTTTGGGGATGCCGGTGCTCTTTGGAGTCTGGATCAATACTCACGGTGGCGCATTGGCCGGCTTCGGCCTGCTGGGATTGTCTGCAGGAAGTACCACCTGCCAATTTTTGGCTCGCAAAATTCGGCCAGGCATCGCAGATGCCCTCGTGCCGCCAGTGTCGCTTAAAACCGTGGTAGTGCTTTGGCTGGCGTTGTTTGGCGCTACGGCCGCCCTCTTCTGCAACCCGTGGAAGGCGGAATTGCTCCGGTGGCTTATTGGCAGCGTTCTTTGGCTGCGGCCGGAAATCACGGAATGGAACCCAACGCCGTTTGGTTGGGATCATGCCGTGTTTTTCATTTTGATGGCGTTAACACTGTTCTCTTGGATTTTCACGCGCCGTCCCCGCGCATGGTGGGCGATGGCTGCGTGTGCGGCCTTTGCTTTTTTGGGATGGCGGGCATTGCGCAATGCACCTCTCTTCAGCCTTGTCGCACTGGCACTCACCACGCCGCACCTCGCTGATGTGCTGGCGCGGTTTTCCGGGCAGCTTGAAAATTTGCGCTCTCTCCTGCGTCAACCAGGTTTTCAAAAAATTGCCACGGTTCTTCTCGTCTGCGCTACCATCGGGATTGGGGTTGGCACCTTCACCTTGCATAAAAGTCATCCACTGACGATGGAGATCCCGGGTTCGCAATATCCAAATGAGGCGGTTGCCTTCATGCACGAGCATGAACTGCGCGGCAAGTCGCTGGTCTTCTTTGATTGGGGTGAAATGGTGATTTTCCACCTGCCCGAATGCCCGCCGTCGCTGGATGGCCGGCTGGACACCTGTTACTCGCGCGCGCAGATCGCCGCGCAATGGAAATTCTACAAGAGTGAGCCGTATGACACCCGGGTCTTCAATCCCGACGACGCGGACCTGGCGCTTTTACCGAGAAACTTGGCTGGTACTCAGGCACTTTCTTTTCGTCCAGGCTGGAAAACAGTCTACATGGATGAAACGGCTGTAATCTTGGCACGGAACGTGCAGAATTTTCCGAGGTTGAGCGAACTGACGCTGCCCGTCATCGGCCCGAGGTCGGCCGGACAGGAGCGCGTGGCGTTTGCGGATCATAATCCGCGCTGGAAGTAACTATTTGTTATCTATGAGATTATCCGTTGTCATTCCGATTTTTAACGAAGTCGGGACCATTAAAGAAATTGTGGCGCGCGTGCGCAAGACACCGTTCGACAAGGAAATCATCATCGTGGATGACGGCTCAACGGATGGGACACGCGACCAACTTGCCGAACTGGCGAAGCTGCCCGACATCAAGGTGATCTATCAGGAACGGAATCAGGGCAAGGGCGCAGCGCTGAGAACCGGGTTCAAGGCGGCGACGGGAGATATCATTGTCATCCAGGATGCGGACTTGGAGTATAACCCGGCGGAGTATCAGACCTTGCTGCAACCGATTTTGGACGGAAATGCGGATGTGGTTTTTGGGTCCCGATTTTTGGGCGGGCCGCATCGTGTCCTCTATTTTTGGCACTATGCAGGCAACAAGTTTCTTACCACGGTGTCGAATATATTCAGTAACATCAACCTGACGGACATGGAGACCTGCTACAAAGTTTTCCGCCGTGAGGTGCTCAACGGCATTACGCTTAAATCAAACCGGTTCGGTTTTGAACCGGAATTCACCTCCAAGGTGGCGAAGAAACGCTGGCGGATTTACGAGGTGCCCATTAGTTATCAGGGGCGCACCTACGAAGAGGGGAAGAAGATTGGTTGGAAAGATGGGGTGACGGCGCTCATGACAATTTTGCGGTATAATATTTTTGGGTAGGAGAGTGGAACCATTCGATGAGTTTCTCACAACCCTGGCCCCGATTGCTGACGGCTTCAGGTGTTCTCCTGTCAGCCTGTAGAACGCCTGACAGGGATAAGTAGGCCAAGCTGAATGTGAATTAATAAAAAGGCCAGTCCAACTCAGGACTGGCCCAACCCATGAAAAGGAGCAGAAAACCCAAACGGCTCCATTTTTAATACACCGCCGCTTTGCCAAAGTTTCAAAAAATTTACCTATCCATGTGCTCAATGAGAACATCTCAAATAGCATTCATATAGGTGAGGTGAAGCAATCCTCGATCGAAGCCCCCTTTCAAAGGCTGAAGTTTGCTTTCCGCACAGTTTTCGATCGGCTCAATTCTCAACTATCCTGGGATTCAGTTCTATTTAACCCCAGCCAGTACCATTTGAATGCCTTCGCCATGTCGAGCAGTTGCGGAGCTGTGGGCGGTTTTACCAGATAGGAGTTTGCTCCCAGCCGGTAGGCCTGCGCCAAATCCGACGGTTCATCCGATGACGTGAGCACCACTACTATGATGCTGCTTCGTTTTGGCTCCTTCCGTATCCACGCCAGGACATCCAACCCTCTCACCAGCGGAAGCTTTAGATCGAGCAATATCAGGGTCGGAATCGGATAGAGCTTGCGATCGCTGAATTTACCGGTGCCTGATAGGTAATCGATTGCCCCCTGACCATCTTCCACCACACTCAAAGGATTGGTGACTCCCGCGCCCTTAAGCGCGCGTTTCATCAAAAACACATCATCTTCGTTATCCTCCACGAGGAGGACGGCTCCATTGGTCGTCATGCAGATCTTTTAAGCGTTATCCAAAATTGACTTCCCTTTCCCAACTCGGAGACCACACCAGCGGAGCCGCCCATGCGCTCGGCAGCTTTTCTCACAATAGCCAGTCCGATGCCGGTTCCCTCATATTTCTTATCCGGATAGACCCGGCCAAAAATGTGGAATATCTGCTCGTGATGCTCCGGAGCGATCCCAATCCCTTTGTCAGCAAACCAGATTCGTACGTCAGGGCCCATCGTTTCGGCTGAAATCGCCACCTCCGGCAACTGTCCCGGATATGAAAATTTTACCGCATTTCCCAGGAGATTGGAAACAATTTGAGTAAGCAGCCCTTCATGTCCAATCACCGGGGGGAATGGGGATGCGGTCACCTGAATCCTGGACGAGTGGAGGTTGGGATAATTCTGGACAATATCACCAATCAAATGTTCCAGATTGATGGTTTTCATCTGCATGTCTCCTTTGGCAACTTTGCTGTAAGCCAGCACATCCCGCACCAGCAGATCCAACCGTGCGGCTGACCGATGAATTCTTTCCAGATAATGCTTTGCCTGGTCATCCAGGTTGCTCTGATAATCCTGCAGGAGTGCTTCGGCATATCCCTGCATGGCTCGAAGTGGTGAGCGCATATCATGGGAAATGCTATACGAAAACGCCTCCAGCTCCATGATGGTTTCCTGCAGCTTCGCCGTCCGCTGTTGCACCGTCTGATCTAAAAACTCGTTCTGTCTCGCCAGGGCCATCTGTGCTTCTTTCAAGGCAATTTCGGCTTTTTTGCGTTCGCTGATATCTGTGAAAAGAATTGCCACTTTTCGCTGTTCCGGTTCACCGATGCGGAAGGCAAAGACATCGAACCAGCGGTTCAATGCCCCGGCCCGATTTTCGAATCGCACTGATTCGCCCGAGGAAGACACCTTTCCGTAAATTTCATACCAATGCTCTTCGTGCTCGGGGGCAATCTCGCGCATCCATCTACCCTCGGCGGCCTTGATCCCGGTTTGCTTCGCGAAAGCCGGATTGGTTTCCAAAAACCGATAATCCTGCGCTCGGTTTCTATCATCAAAATGCACTTCAATAACGCAAAAACCTTCGTCGATGGAATTGAATAGCGTTTGATAACGCTCCCCGACTTCGCGCACCGCTTCCACCACCCGCCGTCGCTCGGTGATGTCGCTGAAAACAACCCCGACCCGGTGCCTCTCCGGCATCTCCACGCTGAATGCATGGACCTCAAACCATCGGCCCAGCGCGGTGGCCTGGCTTTCGAAGCGTGCGGGTTGCCCCGTCAAGGCGACGTTCCCAAAAGTTTCAAACCAGTTCTGCTCGTGTTCTGGAGCCATTTCGCGCATCCGTCTGCCTTTGGCGTCTTTGAATCCGGTTTGCTTTTCAAACGCGGGATTGATCTCCAGAAAGCGATAATCCATGGGCCTTTGGCCGGCGTCGAAAATAACTTCAATAATGCAAAAACCTTCGTCCATTGATTCGAAAAGCGTCCGATAACGCTCTTCGCTTTCACGCAACGCTTCCTCCGCTCGCTTGCGTTCGGTGATATCAGTGCCAGTTGGAATCAGGAACACCACCTGTCCCGAATCGTCCTTGGCGGGGGCGATGCTCAAATCTACAAACCGTTGACTGCCATCCGCCACGAAGTAAGGCGATTCCTGCCGAAATATGTTCCCTTCCGCCGCTTGCTGACTGGCCTTGCGTACCATTTCCATGAGGGCCGGTGAACGATTCCACCAACCACAATCCCAAAACTTTTTCCCGATGACTTCCTCCTTTTTAAAACCGCAGGCCACGAGGGCGATGCGGTTCGCTTCAACGACCGTGCCGTCAAGGCTCATGACCCCGGCGAAATAGGTTCCCTGTTCGAAAAGTGTGCGGAAATTGGCATTGACTTTCGCAGCTTCCAGCGCATCCGTAGCGGCACGACGTTCCCGTTCTTCCGCCCGCTTTCTCTCACTGATGTCGAGCACGACGGCAACCAGGCCCTGATACTCGCCGGCCGGGCCGCGCACTGCATTCACACTGCTGCTGGCCCAAAACGTCGAACCATCCTTGCGCTTGTAGCGCTTCTCCATGTCAAACGAAGGTCCCCCTTCCGCCAGTCGATGTACCGCTGAGAGCGTCGCACGCAGGCTCTCGCCTTCAGTCACTTCTGCGATGTTCATCGTCAGTAGTTCTGCCTCAGTATATCCCAGCATTTCACACCAGCGCCGGTTCACCAGCGTCATTTGTCCCTCAGCGTCCGCCTGCACCACCCCCGTCGTTGCCTGGCTGACAATGGCGCGAAAGCGGGCTTCTGATTTGCGCAACGCCTGATCAGCGCGCGCCCGCTCCACGAGCGGCCAAACGCGGGCTATGACGTCATCCATTAAACTCAACTCATCGGCTGTCCACTTCCGTGGGAACGATTCTGTAACCCCAAGTACGACTGTCCATTCTCCCTCGCGCCGGCAAGGCTGCACGGCGTAAGAGCGGACGCCGACGGTGACATAGTTGGCTGCTTTTTCCCGGGTGAGTGGTTCGGTTTCCACATCCTCCACGGCAAAATCGCCCTGTGAGTATTGATGCCACCAATCAATCCCGCCAAAGTCGAAGAGGCTCATCGCTCCTTCGATGCTGGAAGATGTGGATCGATGCCAATTGTGGCCTATGAGAATCCGGTTCTCGTGTTCAAGGCATTCCACGAAATAGCAACGGTCGGCATTGAGGTGTCTTCCCACCGCCTCCACGGTGATTCTAATGATCTGCTCCTCCTCGGTGACCGACGCCAATTTTTTGGAAAGTGAGGCCAGAAATGTCGCGCGTTCCTCTGTGAGCTTGCGTTTGGTGATGTCGTGAAAATAAATGGAGATGCCACCTGCTTCGACGGGATAAACCCGAATCGCAAACCAACGTTGCCACGCCCTCAAATAGTAATCGAACTCCCCGGAAACGCGTTCAGTCATGGAACGCCGATATTCCTGCTCAATCAGGGTGCCGCGTGTTTCGGGAAAGGCTTCGTTCCAGAAGTGCTTTCCGATAAGTTCCTCCACCTTTAAACCCTGGTCCGTGAAGATGCGGCGGGCAGCCGGATTCATGTAAGTTAACCGCCAATTTCCGTCCACCACCAGAAATGAATCAGCAATGCTCTCTAATACGCGGGTGATACTTTCAGGGAATTCTAGCATCGTGGTGAAAATCTTGGGTTTGAATTTCTACCAGGAAACGTCCTGATGGCTCCGTAGCATGAAACTGCCGGGTCGGCTGGGGAAAATTCCCTCTTTTTGACGACAGTTCCTGATTTTCTTTAATGAATAAAAACAAAAAATTCTCAACCGCCTCGTCTCTGCCGGCGTTGGGTTGAGCCCGTTGTGGTTTGCCTCTCATCTTTATAATCCATGCTGGTCTGCTTCCGCTTGCCAAGGACTTGCCGATTGCAAATCTGTGGTGGTCAGAAACCGACGGAAAGTGTCAGTCATTATTAGGCTAAGCCAACCACTTTTTTTTTACCAGTTTCATTTGGGTTCAAACCGGATTTGAGTCGCGGTATGTGGCCGAGGAATAATCATCATACTCTCATATCGGCCAATGTGTTGGTAAGCAACTGCCTCGTGTCCAGATCCGAAATTCGCCTCTCATCCCCGTTTATCGCCTGAAAATCATTGGCTCAAATTCCGCCAGATTATTACGCCACACCCGCCACTGATGCGCTCCTTCCACTTCCTGAAACTGATGTTTGATCCCATGCTCCGTTAGCAACTTATCAAACTGCTGATTGCTCTCCAGCAACTGGTCCGACCTCCCGCACGCAAACCAAAGCAACTTCAACTTCTTGTTGGTATCCTTCGGGTCCTTGAATAAACCCTCAAACTGTTCCATCGGATTCCGTATCCCCGAACTCATCCCGCCCACCCAGGCAAACAATTCAGGATGCTTCAATCCAATGCTCAGCGACTGCGAACCGCCCATCGACAATCCAATGATCGCCCGATTCTCCGCCCCGCTTTTCACCCGATAATTCTCCTCGATCATTGGCAGCACATCGCCCAACAAGTCCTGCTCGAACAGGTTGATGTTCTTCATGCGCGCCTCAGTGTTTGTTCCAGCTGACTGTCCTGTGTACGCGTGCCCTCCGGGCATTACGATAATCATTGGTTTGATTTTGCCTTGGGCCAGGAGATTATCCGTGATCAAATGCGCGTGCCCAAACTCCGTCCACGTCGCTTCATTGTCTCCCGAGCCATGAAACAAATAAAGCACCGGATATTTCGTGTGCGTGTTCTTGTCATATCCCGGCGGCGTATAAACCCGCAACGAGCGAATCCTTCCCAACGCCTTGGAGTTATATTCATGCAAACGCACCGTGCCATGCGGCACTGATTGAAAATCATGCAGGCATGGTGTCTCGCCGTGTATGTCCAAAACACTGCTGTTCGGAAACCGCATCGGCTTCAGTTGGCTGTTTGATGGATCGATCACATGCAATCCATCCACCACGATGCTGTAACTGTAGAGGTCCGGTGCCAGCGGGCCAATAGTCGCACTCCAATTCCCCTGGTCATTCGTCATCGGTGTTCCGCCGCCTCGCCACTCACCCGCAACTGATACATTCGTGGCCCCGGGCGCCCGCACACGGAAGGTCACAGTCCTGTCCTCATGAATTTCAGGATAAGCTGCTTGTCGCTGTTGATCGCCTCGAGGCGGAGCAGGGGAGTCCGCTCCGATTGCAGTTCCTGCCATCAAACCTATGGCGAGTGCGAGTAAAGGTAACTTCATATGATTAAGGTCACATTTTCCCCTTCGCTGCCTCTGGTTCAAGCTGAATCGTGCGCCCTCCCGTGTTCGTGCGAATCTCTCACTCGTGACCCGTCGATTCCAAAAGCACCTTGGTATTGGCAAATCGAATGTCTTCGAAGATAATCATCCGCCTGAACGAACCAGTTAAAATTCTTTTCGTCTGCAGCCGCAACCGCTGGCGCAGTCTGACCGCTGAAAAAACTTTCGAGGGTTTTCCTGGCTACGCTGTCCGTTCCGCTGGCACGGAGGCGTCCGCGAGGATTCGTGTCACTGAAGGTCACATCGGCTGGGCGGATCTCATTTTTGTCATGGAGAAGCGCCATGCACAGCGTCTGCGCGATCGATTTCCCGAAGCACTCATCGGCAAACAACTCATCTGCCTCCATATCTCTGATGATTACAAGTTTATGGACCCGGAGTTGATTGCCTTATTGGAATCAAAAATGGAGCCATATATGGTGGTTCCTTGAACAATTAAGACGGCATGTCGCAAATGTAAGTGCTTGATATTCACCTCATCTTTGTGTTACCAAGTCAGGCGGGGAGTAGGTGGGAATTCCTTAAATGATGTTTTGCCCTGTGTTGAATGGATGGTAAACTGCCCCTGATTTTTACTCGAAGCTAATGAACATAAGTGTCAATGACTTCTGGCGCGCGGTATGGCGCAACTCCTTCATTTTCGCAGTTGTCATGCTTTTCTGCCCTGGAGCTCATGCTCAACAGGAGATCGAAGGGAAGCCTGGCGTCACGAAAAGCCAGGCCGTGATGAATTTTTCGGAATTAGCCAGGCAGCAGTCCCTTAACAAGAACCTGGCGAAACCAAATAAAAAAATTCCGCGTCACAAACTCAGCCCGAACAAGCGTGTCGTATCACCTGCCACCAATTCAGTCGATACGAATGCCGTCGGCACTGCGGAGGCGACATCGACTGGGACCAAACCTGGCCAACCGCTTGCGCCGGTGACACCTTCTCCCAGCCCTACGACCAATTTTTTGGGCTTGGTGGACAACAACACAGTTTTCCCTCCGGATACGGATGGTGCTGTTGGCCCCAATCACGTGGCGACTGTTCTCAACAGCGAATTTCGCATCCAGGACCGCAATGGTGGAACTGTTCGCACGGTCACCTTGAACAACTTCTGGTCTCCCCTGGGCACGTCGCCGGACGCCTTTGATCCCCACATCTTCTACGATCCCTATAACAGCCGTTGGATCACCTCCGCAGGGGCCAATGGCGACACGGCCTCTTCCAGTCTTCTGGTCGGCGTTTCGCAAAACAGTGACCCCACTGGAAATTGGTTTCTGTATGAAATCCAGGGAGACACCACCCATGCCAGTTGGGCGGATTATCCGAATCTGGGCTTTAACAAAAATTGGATTGTGTTAACGGCGAACATGTTTGACCTCATAACAGAAGGCTATGTCGCTGCGAACATTTATGTGTTTAACAAAACCAACCTCTACGCTCATGGAGCTCAGTCACATAAACTGTTTACTGATTCCAGCGGCCTCGGTTTCTCCATCATCCCGGCCGTCACCTTTGATGCCAGTCTGGCCACCGAATACATGATTGAGGATTATAACAATACACTGGGTGAACTGCGCATCAGCACGATTACCGGCAATATTGGTTCTGAAAAACTCACGCTTGGGACCAGCCTCCCAACCACTACCAATCGCTGGGGCTTTTCTGTTGGCACGAATTTTCTTCCCCAACTTGGCGCTATGCGGATTGACGCTGGCGACTCGCGCATCCTGTCCTGTGCTTTTCGCAACGGTTCTCTTTGGCTCGCTCAAAATGCCTTCCTGCCAATCGCCGCGCCCACGCGCTCTGCCGCCCAATGGTGGCAGGTTTCCACCAACGGTACCGTTCAACAGTTTGGCCGCATCCAGGACACTGGGAACACAAATTATTATGCCTATCCGACTTTGGCGGTCAATTCGCACAACGATCTCCTCATTGGTTACTCCCGCTTCGCCACCAGTCAACACCCGAGTGCCGGCTATTCCGTGAGATACTCCACCGACACAGCCAACACCGTTCGCGGCGATGTGATTTATAAAACGGGCCTGGCCACTTATGTCGTTTATGATTCCTCGGATCCTTCCCGGATTAATCGCTGGGGCGATTACAGTGCCACCTGCGTCGATCCTCTAAACGATATTACCATGTGGACTCTTCAGGAATACGCCGCCAGTCCTGCGAATGCCTGGGGAACCTGGTGGGCTCGTGTGGATGTCGCTCCAGCTCCAACGCTCATTTACGCTCACAATCGAACAAACCTGGTGCTTACTTGGACCGGCACTTTTACCCTGCAATCCGCCACGAGTGTGATTGGGCCCTACACCAACATCCCCACTGCCACCAGTCCGTTTACCAACACTTTTGCCTCTCCTCCCATGCGTTACTTCCGCTTGCGGTATTAGGTGGCCAGGCCATCAAACTCAACATTTTTAATCTGCTTGCAGTCGCAAAAAACTTTGCCCGCAAGCATCTTCCATTCACTGCAATTTTCAGTCGGCGCTTTTCTTTTGACCTGTAAATCGGGTTTCACCCCATTGAGATCGATAGCCAACGGAGGAGGTTGTCAGGAGAGAAAAGTTTATGAAATTCACGATTATGAAAAGATTGCTTATTTTGTTGGGATCCACGGCACTGCTCGCCGGATGTCATAGTGACCGCGGCACGGGCGGTACGGGCAGCGACTCCGTTCTCCAAGGCCCGGCGGGCGCCGGTTCTTCAAGTACCAGCGGTACGATGAACGAAAATCAGAACTATAATTATAATTATAGCGGCACAGGTGCAGCGGGCGTGGGTGTCTCCGGCAATAACCCCGGAACTTCTTCAAGCGGTGTCAGCGGTTCCAGCAGCAGTGCAGGCACCGAAAATGCGGGTGCCGTGGGCGCTGGCAGCAGCGTCTCAGGCACTACCCTCTACGGTAGTCCGGCTAGTATCAACAACGTGCAAGGCGGCGCAGCCACAAACACCAGCGGTGGTCTTGGGACTGGCAGTTACAACAACTCTGGAACTAATTCCAGCTTGAGCTACACCAACAGTTCCAGTGGCTCATCTGATACCAACAGCGGTGGCCTGGGCACCAGCGGCTCCAGCACCAATTCCGGGAGTTCCAGCAGCACGAACTCAAACCCTGATGCATTAAATCCTTCATCCGGTGGAACCGGCAGCGGCACCGATAGCAACACTGGCGGCGGTTCCAGCTTGAGCAATACCAACAGCAACGCAAATCCGAGTTACAACACCAATAAATCCAGCTTCCTAAAACCGGGCTTTGAGCTGGCTCAAGTGGGCGTTGGAGCAGCAGGGAGCGCGGGGGCTTCTGGTTCATCTGGCGCTGGCGGAACGGGAGCGGGAACGACCAGTAGTGGCACAGGCATCGGTGTCGGCTCACCAAGCACGGGTTCCGGCCAAATTGGAACTCCCTCACCCGGCACAGGTGTTGGCCAGATTGGAACTCCCTCACCCGGCACAGGTGTTGGCCAGATTGGGACTCCTTCCCCCAGCGTAGGTGGAAGCAGTCTCGGCACCTCCAACATCGGCGGCATTGGCACAAACATCGGCGGCATTGGCACAAACATGGGCGGCATCGGCTCGGGAATCAATTCCAACATCGGCGGCGGCTTTTCTGTTACCAATAGCAACCCAACCATTCCACGCGGTCCCGGTGCTTCTCTTCGTCCGCTTAAAGGCGTTATCCAAATGGCCAGACTCGATGATAATTCCAGCTCATCCAGCACTGACAAGAGTTCTGGCAACAACTCCGGCACCAGTTCATCGGGATCGACGAGCACGGCCACAGATTCGCCAAAAACCGGCTTGAACAATGATTCCACCAACTCTTCCTCGTCTGATAGTTCCTCCAGTGGTGGACTAGGTACCAGCGGTTCCAGCACGAACTCAAGTTCCAACTCAAGCACCAACAGCTCCAGCAGCGGTGGTCTGGGGACCAGTGACTCCGGCAACAACTCCGGCGCGAATAGCAGCACAAACTTAAACAGCAACTCGAGCAGTCAAAGCAATCCTTAACCTCATAATCGAGGTTCAAGGCGCATTCGGCGGTCCCAACCCGCTGAATTGAATAAAGTCGGTCCTGAGAATTTCAGGGCCGACTGTTCGTTTTTTTATAATCCAAACCTCTTATGAAATTATGAAACATTTTTTGCTTTTGGTTGGTGGGGCACTACTGCTGGCCGGATGCAACACCGTTCGTTCCGGAGGTGCTGGTGGCACTGGTGCAGCAAGTGAAAGTAGTTCCGAGAGAGTGTCCACCGTATCGGGCCCAAACATACCGGCACCTCATGTGGCACCAGGTGATTCCATCACCCGTGCCTTTCCTACTGGCGGCGGCGGGGGTGTTACCTCGACCGGGGCGCACTAATCCGTGCTGATACCTCTTTGAAAAACTTCCGAACTCCCTAGGCAAGGACTGCCTTAACTACATTACCCGCCACATCGGTAAGTCGAAAATCACGACCTGCATGTCTAAAAGTCAATTTTTCGTGGTTGAATCCAAGACAATGTAAAATCGTCGCATGGAGGTCATGCACATGCACCGGGTCCTCGACAACGCGTCCACCGATCTCATCCGTTTTGCCGTAAACCATGCCTCCCTTGATCCCGCCACCCGCCATCCAGCTTGTGAAGGCCGACGCATGGTGCCCGCGCCCTTTTTTGCTCTCAGCACCCGGCGAACGTCCAAATTCTGTTGTCCAGACGACGAGCGTATCCTCCAACAGGCCGCGTGACTTCAAATCCTTCAGCAAACCCGCAATCGGCTGGTCCACATTCCTTGCCAGGGGTTCATGCGATCTCATATCCGCATGGGCATCCCAATTCCCGCTCGACCCGACGTCAATCAACTCGATGAATCTTACCCCGCGCTCCGCCATTCGGCGTGCCGCCAGGCATTGCCACGCAAAACCTTTCGTGCTGCCCCGTTCCAAGCCGTAAAGTTCCAGCGTCGCGTCTGTCTCCTTTGAAAAGTCCAGGACCTCCGGCATTACTTGCTGCATGCCGAACGCGGTCTCGAACGATTTAATTCTCGCTGCCAATGCCGGATCGCTCTGACGCGATTGCTGATGCTTCTTATTGAAGCGCTCCAATAAACTTAGCTCCATCCGCTCGATTTTTTCGCTCGGGGCGCGCCGGTTCAAATCTGGAATGGGTTCTGCGCCTGCCAAAACGCGCGTTCCTTGATGACATCCGGGCAGAAAATCCGAACTCCACACCTGGCTTCCCGCGTATGGCAACTGCGGCGCCAACACCACGAACGACGGCAAATTCTGATTCTCCGTCCCCAAAGGGTAACTCACCCATGACCCAATACTTGGCCCCGCGGTTGAGGCCGACCCCGGTATGCACCCCCAAGCGTCGCCTGGAAATGATCGTTATGATCCCCGTGCATCGAGCGAATCACGCAAATATCATCCATGCACTCGCGCAAATACGGAAAGAGGTCGCTCACCTCAGTGCCGCATTTGCCGCCCGGCTTGAAATCCCACAACGGAGCCAGATACTTCGGTCCCTTGTCATTTGTGGTGGAATTCTCCGCATGTTGCCTGATCAGTTTTTCTTTCGGGTCAAATGTGTCCAGATGCGAAGCCCCGCCCGTCATGTAGAGGAAAATAACCCGCTTGGCCTTGCCCGGAAAATGCGGCGCCCGCGGCGCCAGTGGGTTCACTTCATCAGCCCTTGCTGATTGGGCCAGCAATTGCGACAAAATTCCCGGCAATAAAATCGAGCCACTCACCAGCGACCGCACCATCTGACGCCGCGTCATGCCAAACTCGTTTGGATTGAACAACTGATTCATTTTTACTGTTGCCATTAACTGCCGATAACTGCCGTCTACTTCCACTATCCGCATTCCTTCGATTGAATACCGAGCCGCTCACTCATGCCATCACTATTTCCGACGCCTGGCGCTGCCACACCATTCATCAAACCCCTGCTTTTGCGCCTGCCGGGCCTGTTTTTAGCAGACGTACCGCAACCCTCCGAGGTTACGATTTTCCGCTCTACGTAATCACCCATTTCCCTCGCCGTGCAACGCCCAAGCTGAATGCCGCGCAACGCCCCTGCAAACCAGGCGACACTTCGGGCGCTATTGCCCTTTCTCGCGGGGTGGTTTGACTGCGAATCTTTCAAGTTGAACAACATATTTTCATCTCCTTGTTTACGCCGTTGATAGTAGAGTCTTTTCAGACTCGCACTAGGAGAAATTGTCTTCAAAACGAAAGTATAATATCACTTAATACTGTCCTTCCGGGCGCTCTCCAAACAAGCCCCAGTGATGCATTGGGACTGTGTGTCAACTGCATCAGATTCCTTCAACTGACTTTCAATTCCTGTTCCAAACTGCTTTCATTTCAAATCACAAACCATTACTGCATGAATAGCCGCTACGCTAATTCTGTCCGGACTCCATTCAAATTATAAAACCCTTTTTAACGGCATCATTGCGTTTGTCGCTGGCGACTCTCCTTGCCTGTCTCTTTTGTCCCTTTGCTTCTGCTCCTCTCGCTACAAACTCCCGGAATTCCCTCCTGGTCAAGTTCGATGGCCAGTCAGGCTCCGACCTCGCGCTCTGGCTTGAAACCTCCCTGAAACGCGTTTTTCCCATGTCATCCATCATCAACTTTTCATCCAACCCTTCAGTAAACCGCAATCATTTCCTTAGCCATGCCCGCAGGCGCCTGGCATTCAATATAACCACGCTTCGGAGTATTGCTGCCGACGGCCTGAATGAGAAACCATGCCTTGTTAGGCGACTCTACTCTGCCTGCTCTTTCAACAGTTGCTTTTGCAGCATTGCCTGACTCCGGCCGGCCGCCATTAATTCCTTGCAAAATGCGTTGTACCGTTCCAACGCATCGTGGTCTTCGATTAACACGTTCTTTTTGTCGCTCCTATAATTCCATTTTCCCCAGTTGGTATCGAGAATATCCAGCATGCTCAAGGTTGTGTTGCCGATCCGCGTATCCAGCTCCCGGATCTTGACCACGGTGGTCCGAAGATACTGCTTACCTCTAAATCCTCGGAGGCAGGATTCCGCCGTTCGTTCAGACACGTGCAGCTTTTCCAATTCTTCCTTCAGTGGAGCCTCACCTTTCATTATAAATAACTTGAACTCTTCATTTGCGATCAGGAATTTGACCACCGCCTTCCGCTTCACATCCAAATCCTCCTTCTCTTTCACCTCACTCATGTTCAATACTGACGGGTGCAGGATTGGGTTTGCCGCGTCGGTATATTGCTTGGTCAGAATCTGTAATTGTTTCAAATATGCACTGGAAGCATTTAACACGAGTGCATCATCGCCCTTCAAATCTTGTGCGGCATTCTCCATGCTCTTTTGGAATTTTTGCAGCCGGTCGGACGCAGACCTGGTTCCGGTGCCGGCTTCAAATGCCTTTTTGGTATCGGCCTGCAGTTGCCTCTCTGACTCCTGCACGTTTGCCATTACCTTCTGTTTATGCACTCGTTCCTTGATTGCATATACAACTGGGAGACCCAATACCAAAAGAGCGATGAGGGCCGCATTAATCAGCAACCCCGCCAAAGCCCGGCCAAAAACTCCGCGCTCGTTATTCCTCAATGCCACGATTGCCGATATCAATCCGGTAAGAATCAGCAAACCACCAAAGCTCAAGACCAGAAATTTGCCCTTCTGCGCCCACTCGCTTGCGGAGGGCACCAGGCCATACAAGGATGCAGTGAGTATCAGAGCCAGCATCGGTGCCCACACGCTCAATGTGGCTGCCTTTTGTTCAAATAATGAATTGAGAGAAGCTTGAATTTGCGATGGCAGCGGCGGGGGCTGCTTCGGCGTGTTCTCATTTAATGGTGGCATTTCATCCATGCCCACATTTCACCTGACCATACAATAAATGGCAACCATTTCCTCCTCGACTCGCAGAAGCCACATTTGTAGATTTTCCGCCGCAGAGCAGAAGTTCTTATTCATCATAACGACAAAAGCTGACCCAAACGCAGCCATCAATAACCCATGAGCGACCATCAGAATGCAACGTCTTCGATGCCTCAGACACCTCCGTCTGTCCCGACCGGTTACTGGTGCCCGCGTTGTGGCGGCAAGCTGAAGCGCGAGGCCAGTCGAGGTCCGGGCATGCTCTTTGGACTCATTGGAGCTTTGATTGCGTCCGCTTTCAGTCCGCTGAAATGTCAAAAGTGCGGCCCCATTCCCACCAACCAACTGCACGCTGACGTCCGGCGCAAATACCGCACGAACTCCATTCTCATGGTCACCGCTGCCGTGGTCGTTGTTATTACCGCTGTCGTAGTGCTAAGCATCTTTAAGCGTGATCACTGAAACTCTTCGCCTTGATCGAAGCGTCAGTTTCCACCATCAAATCATCTCCAGTGGAACAGGCCTGGAGGGTGGGGGAAATAAGCGGTCCAGCTCGGCAAGCTGTGCCTTGGTGAGATGATGCTCCAGTGCTCCCAGATTCTCGATCAAATGCTCGCGCTGGCTCGCTTTGGGGATAACAATGACATCCGTTTTGGCGAGCAGCCAAGCGAGTGCTACCTGTGCCGGCGTCATCTCGTAACGCTCCGCGAATTGAACGAGTTTTTGATTGGTCACCAGTTGCGAACGCTCAATCGGTGAATAGGCCATGATCGGAACGCGACGTTCACGCAGCCACGGCAACAGGTCCCATTCAATGCCCCGTCGTGTGAGATTGTAGAGCACCTGGTCAGTCTGTACATCCGTACCTACGGGAATCGACCACAACTCCTCCATGTCCGTGATGTCAAAGTTGCTCACTCCGTAGGCAAGAATTTTGCCAGCGTGCCGCAATTCCTTGAAAGCCTCCACGGTTTCCAGCAGCGGCACTTCTCCGCGCCAATGCAACAGATAAAGATCAATCCGATCGGTGCCCAGCCGCCGCAGACTGCTGTCGCAAAACTTGGACATCCGTCTCCGCGAGGCATTTTGTGGCAGAACCTTGTCCACCAGGAATACCTCGTCACGCCGCCCTTCGATGGCTTCACCCACCAGTTTCTCGGAACGGCCTTCGCCATACATCTCGGCGGTATCGATTAAGGTGGCCCCCATGTCCAGTCCCAGTCGAAGCGTGGCCAGTTCCTCGGCATGTGTTGCCGGGTCTTCTCCCATATACCAGGTGCCCAGGCCAAATGCCGGCACGCGTTTACCTGATGGCAACTTCACGGTGTTGATGCTCGCGGTCTTCATAGGTAGAAATTTCAGTTTTACGTTCGCTTGCTGAAGGTTGTTGGCTGGTCATCTGCTTTTGACTGCCCGCGAGGAATTGGTGAACAAACTGCACCGCCATGGACCCTTCTCCGACTGCCGAAGCCACGCGTTTGATCGAGCCGAGTCGCACATCTCCCGCGGCAAATATTCCCGGCACAGTCGTCTCCAGCATATAAGGCTGGCGCTGCAATGACCAGGCTCCGGATTCTGCAACCTGTTGACCCGTTTCCACAAATCCCTTGTCATCCAGCCGGATCGTGGGCGGCACCCAGGTCGTGTGCGGCACCGCACCGATGAAAACAAAGACAGCCGGACAGCCAATCGTTTCCGTTTCGTGGGTTTTATTATTCGTCAAATCCACAGCGGCAAGCGACTTGTCACCATGCAATCCGGTAACCTCTGTGTTGCGATGCACTTCTATGTTGGGCGTTTGCTCGATGCGACGCACCAAATAATACGACATGTTTTTTCCTAGCTTGTCCCCACGAATTACCAACAGCACTTTGCTGGCCTGTTCGGAAAGAAAAACCGCCGCCTGACCGGCAGAATTTCCCCCGCCAACCACCACCACTTGGGCCTGGCGACACAATGGAGCTTCCACTGCGGTGGCAGCATGGTACACTCCGGCACCTTCAAATTTGTCAAAATTGGGAAGATTTAGCTTTCGATAGTATGCCCCCGAGGCAATGAGCACGCATTTTGTTAATACCTCCTCGCCGCTGTCCATGCGCAATTTGTGATATCCGCTCTCACTCTCCAGCCCGGCTACTTCCGCCGGAGTCGATAATATCGTGCCAAACTTCTCGGCCTGAATCACGGCTCTATCAGCCAGATCAATCCCTGAAAGACCTTCTGGAAAGCCCATGTAATTTTCGATTTTTGAACTGGTCCCCGCTTGTCCTCCTGGTCCCACCCGGTCGAGGAGCAATGTCTTCAAACCCTCCGAAGCCCCGTACACGGCAGCCGCCAGTCCCGCCGGCCCCGCCCCAATGATCACGAGATCGTAGGTCGTCTGTTCAATTGGTTTTCGAATTCCGAGGCAATCCGCCAACTCGGCGTTGGAAGGATTGCGCAGGAGCTTATCGTTGCCGCAGACAACCACCGGCGTTTGATCGGCGGTGATCTTGAACCGTGCCAGCAGCGCCTCCATTTGCGGATCGCTCTCCAGGTCAAGCCAGTTAAACGGGATTTTGTTTTTCGCCAGAAACTCGCAAATCCGATGTGTGTCCTTGGAATAGCGCGAGCCGATGACGCGTAAAGCCCCCAAACCAAACTCCTCAATCAACTGTCTGCGCATGAGAAAGGCCCGGAGCAGGGTATCGCCTATGCGTGGCAGATCACTCAGGACACGCTTCAGGTCGTCCGCGGAAACTTCGTACACTTCACAATCAGATTGAGCAATGGCACTCACGGCTGATGGCCGGCCAGCCAGAAGTTCAACATCGCCGGTGAATTGTCCGGGCCCAAGCACCGTAACTGGCTCTTTCTTCTCGGAAACAGGATCAACGATGGCGACTTCACCCTCTTTGATCACGAAGAATCTGAGTTCGCGTTCACCTGCAGCCAGCAGGGTCTCTCCTGCGTGAAACTCTTTGCACTTGGCAACCCTGGCCAATTCCTGGATTTGTGCGTCGTCCAGCTTGGGACAGGCAGCTTCGATGTTGGAAAATGCTATTGGGTGAGATTTCATGGGAATGCCAGCCGTTGAGTTACTTGATTTCGAGCACGATTCTGCCCAGGACATGACCCTTCTCGAGACGTTGGTGAGCCTTCGCAGCCTGTGCCAATGGGTAAATCGCTGCAATGGGCACGCGGAGCCGGGCTTCCTCCACCGCGCGGTCCAGACGTTCGGACTCCCTCCGACCTGCTGCTGCATCGTAGGCGAGCACCCGGACGTTTTTCCTTTGCTTTGGTTCGGGTTCAACACCGTTCGGATGTGCCACCCTTCCTCCCGGGCGCACGAGATCGATGCATCGCTCAAGCATATTCCCACCCGCGAGAGCAAGAACCGCATTGATTCCGCCAGGTGCCAGCGCCTTGAGCTGTTCCACGGCGTTTTTACTTCGCGGATCAAATACGCCAGTAGCGCCAAGGCGGCGAACGAGTTTTGTTGCTTCACTTCCTGATGCAGTTCCCAATACCTTAGCGCCCCGGCGCTTCGCAAATTGCACTGCCAGCGTGCCCACCGCGCCGGATGCACCAAAGATCAACACCGTCTCGCCCTTTCGAACCCGCAAATGGTCGTCGATCCCCTGAAGCGCAGTTAGCCCGGTCACAGCTGAAGCACCAGCATGCAAAAAATCCAATCGCCGCGGCAGGCGTCCGACATGCTCAGCGTCTACTGCCGCATACTCGGCATAGAATCCACCTTTCGGATTGATGAATTCATAGGCCCATACCCGGTCGCCCTCGCGAAAACGTCTTACACGCACTCCTTTCGTAACCACAATTCCCGCGCCGTCTGATCCAAGAACCAGTGGAAACTTGGGACGTCCCTGCGGCCACCATCCTCCCCGTATGTCCCCGTCCCATACGCCAATGCCGGCTGCACGCAGTGCAATGAGCACTTCGCCCGGCCCGGGCTTGGGCATCGGCAGCATATGCAGTTTTAAAACCGATGGCGGACCAAACTTATCGATGGCGGCCGCCTTCATTGTGGTCTTCTTCTCCTCGATTCGTGATTTGGCGGCTTGCCGTGCGCGCTTTTTTGGTTGCGAAAGCCGTCTGACAGCGCCCACCGCTGAAATGTCATCCTTGTTCATATTTCTCCTTCCTCTTCGTCGCTTCAGAATCCTTTATTCACACGAGCGGATAAACACGGCTGAACCAATGCTTCAATTTTCTCCACACTTCATGGCGAAGATCATCCAACTCTAAATAAATTTCATAATCTTTAATTTCAGGCTCAACCATGGTTCGAGAAAGTCAATCAGGTGTTTGCCTCCCATTGAAGCGTGCGGCAGTTGAGGGTTTGAGCCAGGGCATCTCGAAGGGGGCCAAGAGCTGGAGAGATTTGCGTGAACACATTTTTTCCCATTACCAGCACTTCCACGGAAGTCCGTGCCCTCACGGAAGTGATGCGCGGCTCGGTATTAAGCAGCGATTTTTCTCCGAAGAACGAGCCGGGTCCAAGCACCGCTAACGCCGCATGCTCAGGATCCTTTGCTGCCCCATCGAGCACTTCCACTTCCCCGTGCGTGACCACATAGAAGTCTGTTCGTGGTTCACCCTGTTGAAAGATAAAATCTCCCGGCTGATAGCGCGTTCGCGTGACGCGGTCCGTTTGACGGTCACGCAGATGCGAGAGATCTCGCGGGAATAGGAGCAGCAGAAACCAATCGAGCCCAACCTGAAAGCGCCTGGCCCACGTCGGGAGCTTGAACAGGTAGACGCCCCGCCAGACAAACCATGCGGCGAACCCGGCCAAATCATGGCCAAATATTTCCGCCACGGCGGAATGGCCGCCAATGGAACAGAGTTCCCCGAGCGGCTTGAAGGAAAACGGTTTCGTCTCCCGGTTGTTCAACACCCTGATGATATTGTGTGCACACTGCGTGCCCTGGCGTTCCGCAAACTGGCCTGTTGGCGGTGACGGTCGGCCATCATGGCCATTGATGATCTGGGCGCAATCGCCGACGGCCCATACATTGGACCAGTCGCGCAGGCGCATGTCTGGCCTGGTTGCCAGGCGGCCATTCTCCTTCGCCGTCGTGAGGGCTTCGACGATTGACGTTGGCGAGTTGCCTATCGTGCAAACGATGGTGCCGCCTTTTAAGAACTCGCCGTCTTTTAGAACCACGCCTTCGGGCGATGCCAGCTTGACACATGTGTCAAGCATGACTTTGACACCTCTTTGCTCCATTTTCCTGCGGGTGAACTCGCGTAGACGGGAACCGATTTCCGGCAGAATCTGGTGGCGGGAATGAATCAAAATGACCTTCACATCCTGCGCGCGGACGTTTTGAAAATAGCGCGTGCTGCTGCGGACAAGATCATTGATTTCACCGGCAACTTCCACACCGCTGTATCCACCGCCTACCACGATGAAGGTGAGATGCCACCGCCGCCGCTCCGGGTCGGCGCAAACTTCAGCCTTCTCCATTTCCTCCATGATGTGCGAGCGCAGTGTTATGGCGTCACCGACGTTCTTCAGGGGAAAGGCATGATCCGCCATGCCGGGCACGACATGAAGATTCGCCATGCTGCCACACGCAACAACCAGGTGGTCGTAACGCATTCGACCAGGTTGGCAGTCCTCCGCCAGGTATTCGATTTCATTCCTTGGTGGGTCAATGTTCTGCACCTCCTCGGTTCGGCAAAAGACACGCGGCAACAACTGGCGCAATGGCACTACAACATCAAGCGGATTTACGGAGGAACCAACAGCCTCCGCCAATAGCGGGCTGAAGACGAGATGATTCTCACGGTTGAAAAGCACCACCTCTGTATGGTCGAGCGACAGTTCACGGCTTAATGTTTTGGCACACTTCACTCCGCCGAAGCCACCGCCAACTATGATAATCCGATTTTTGCTCATCCTGTTCGGTTTCTATCTCCTCTCCCGGGCCGTATGAGGAGATCATTAATTTCTTTCGATCCTCATGCAGTCGGTGACATACGTTGCGAATCGGTTGACAGACGAGGGTTGGATATGGCCGGCAACCGTTTCGCCAGATGCGCCTTCCGAAAAGTTCAGGCAGCTTCCCTGATATGTTCATGCAACGGATGGGAAGTAAAGACCAGTTCGTTCTTCTCAAGATCCACCAGCACATGACTGTTTTCGTGAACCTCTCCCGCTAGTAACTTGCGTGCGAGGGCTGTCTCGATCGTTCGTTGCAAAAACCTTTTCAGTGGACGCGCACCATACACCGGATCAAATCCTGATCGTGCGATGAACTCTTTGGCGGCGTCGGTCAATTCCAACTCGATGTGTCGTTCAGCCAATCGTTCACGCACCAGCTTCAGTTGCAGCTCGACCACTCTTTCAATTTCTGCCAGCGTCAGTGGCTTGAAGAGGACAATTTCATCCACGCGATTGAGGAATTCAGGACGAAAATGATCCCGCACTTCGGCCATCACCTGCTTTCGAACACGCTCTGGAATGGTTCCTGTCTCCGTCGCGTGTTGCGTCAGGTACGGGCTGCCAATGTTGGACGTCATGATGATGATGGTGTTCCTGAAATCCACCGTCCGACCATGGCTGTCAGTCAACCGGCCTTCATCCAACACTTGCAATAAAATGTTAAAGACATCGTGGTGGGCCTTTTCAATTTCATCAAAGAGAATGACGCTATACGGCTTGCGCCGGACGGCTTCAGTCAGTTGACCGCCTTCTTCATAACCTACATATCCGGGCGGCGCACCAATCAGCCGGGCCACCGCATGCTTCTCCATGTATTCACTCATGTCGATGCGGACCATGTTCTCCTCGCTGTCGAACATCGTTTCTGCCAGGGCGCGGGCCAACTCGGTTTTTCCGACGCCAGTAGGGCCCAGGAAGATGAATGAACCAATCGGACGTTTGGGATCTTTCAAACCGGAGCGGGCGCGAATTACCGCATCGGTCACAGCTTGCACGGCTTCATCCTGGCCAATAACCCGCCCATGAAGAATCTTGGTCCAGACGCAGCAACTTGTCCTGTTTCTCCTTCCACCAATCGCGCAATGGGAATGCCCGTCCAGCGCGCCACGATTTCAGCCACCTCTTCAGGAGTCACTTCCTCGCGGAGCAGTTGCGGACCTCCTCTTTGTTGCATTCTTGTCTCGGCAGTTTTGAGCTGTTTCTCCAATTGCGGAAGCCGGCCGTATTTTAGTTCTGCCACCCGGCCCAGCTCCCCGCTGCGTTGTGCCACCTCAATTTCATGACGCACTGACTCGAGCTCCTCGCGAAGCTTGCGGATTTCAGTGATGGCTTTTTTCTCGTTCTCCCACTCCGCCCGCAAGGAGTCTCGGTTGGATTTCAGATCGGCCAATTCCTTTTCTATCGCAGCCAGACGCTCCCGCGAGGACTGGTCCTTTTCCTTGCGCAAGGCTTCGCGCTCCACTTCGAGCTGCATGATCCGTCGTTCAAGCCCTTCGAGCTCTTCCGGCATGCTTTCGATTTCGGTGCGGAGTTTGGCCGCTGCTTCGTCAATCAGATCAATCGCCTTGTCCGGTAGATAACGGTCGGTGATATAGCGGTGCGAGAGTTGGGCCGCGGCGACCAGAGCGGCATCTTGAATGCGTACGCCATGATGGATTTCGTATCGTTCGCGCAACCCGCGCAAAATGGAAATGGTGTCTTCGACCGTGGGCTCGTTGACCTGCACAGGTTGGAACCGGCGTTCGAGCGCGGCATCCTTTTCAATGTACTTTCGATATTCATCCAATGTGGTGGCCCCGATGCAATGCAGTTCCCCGCGAGCCAATGGCGGTTTGAGCATGTTGCTGGCATCCATGGACCCTTCCGATGCCCCGGCACCCACGACGGTGTGGATTTCGTCGATGAACAGGATGACCCGGCCCTCCGCCCCAACAACTTCGTGCAAAACCGCTTTAAGGCGTTCTTCGAATTCCCCGCGGTATTTGGCACCAGCGATCAGAGACCCCATATCGAGGGCCACGATGCTCTTGTCTTTAAGACTTTCCGGGACATCGCCACTCACTATCCTTTGAGCCAAACCCTCGACAATCGCCGTTTTGCCCACTCCTGGCTCACCGATCAGCACTGGGTTGTTTTTGGACCGCCGCGAAAGGACCTGAATGCAACGGCGGATTTCAGCATCACGGCCGATGACTGGATCGAGTTTGTTTTGTTGCGCCATTTGGGTCAGGTCACGACCGTACTTGCGCAGTGCCTCGTAAGTGGCCTCAGGATTGGCGCTGGTCACACGTTGATTGCCGCGTACTGAGGATAACGCTTTTAAGAATTCGTCGCGGCGAATTTTGAATTCCTTGAAAATCTTTCCGATGGGTGAACTGGCCGGCTCGGCAGTCATGGCCAGAACGATATGTTCGACACTTACGTACTCATCGCGAAGTTTCTTCGCTTCGTCCTGCGCCTTCGTGAGCAATTTATTCAACCGGGCGGTAACATACAACCCGGGTGCGGCGCTGGTATCACCTGTCACCTGAGGTATTCGGGTAAGTTCCTCTTCCAATCTTGCCCGGATCACATCCACCGGAGCCTGCATCATTTCCAATAGCCGAGGCACTAATCCGTTCTCCTGTTGGATAAGCGCCAAAGCAACGTGCTCGACATCCACGGCCTGGTGTTGGTTCCGGCTTGCGATGTTTTGCGCCTCCTGCAAGCCTTGCTGTGCCTTCTCGGTAAACTTATTTAAGTCCATAACAACCTCAACTCAGGACCGGTGCGGCTTCAAAGAGTTGCCTGCTCGGTGAAAAGCCTGGCCGGGTTCAACTCTTATTACCTTTGTCATCCACAACCTCAGCCTCCAGCACATCGCCTTCCTCGGGCTTGGCTCCTTGTTCAGTGCCCGCTCTTCCTCCCGGTTGTGCACCGGCACCTTGACCAGCCTCAGTTCGGCCTGACGCGGCGTGATAAAGATCAGCGGAAACAGCCTGCATGACTTCATTCAGTTTGTCAGTTGCGCTCTTCATCGCCGAGGTGTCACTGCCCTTGAGCGCTTCCTTGGCCGACTGAGTGGCTTCCTCCAGCTTGCGCTTATCCTCCTCCGAAATTTTGTCCGCATTGTCCCGCAACATTTTTTCTGCACGGTAGGCAACCGCATCGGCTTCATTGCGCGATTCAATTTCCTCCTTCCGTTTCCGGTCCTCATCGGCATGCATTTCGGCATCCTGCTGCATTTTGGAAATTTCTTCCTTTGAAAGCCCACTGCTGGCAGTGATGGTGATCTTCTGTTCCTTCCCAGTGCCAAGATCCTTGGCGCTCACGTGTAAAATGCCATTGGCATCGATATCGAAGGCGACTTCGATTTGCGGCACACCGCGTGGGGCAGGGGGAATATCAGTCAATTGGAATTTCCCAATGGTCTTGTTATCCTTCGCCAAAGGTCGTTCCCCTTGCAATACGTGTACCTCCACGCCCGGTTGATTGTCCGTTGCAGTGGAAAAAATTTCCGATTTACGAGTCGGGATCGTACTATTGCGCTCGATCAACCTGGTGGTTACGCCGCCAAGCGTTTCAATGCCGAGTGAAAGCGGTGTCACATCCAGCAGCAACACGCCCTTTACGTCTCCCTGAAGCACGCCGCCCTGAATGGCAGCGCCAATCGCAACCACTTCATCGGGATTGACACCTTGGTGCGGTGGTTTGTTAACGAGTGAACGAGCGATCTCAACCACGCGTGGCATCCGGGTCATGCCGCCTACCAGAACCAGTTCATCCACGTCATTTGGAGTGAGATCGGCATCTTTCAAGCACTGTTTTACCGGTGGTTTCGTCCGCTCAAAAAGGTCCTCGCAAAGCTGCTCCAATTTTGCGCGGGTCAGTTTCATGCTGATATGTTTGGGACCGCTGGCATCCGCGGTTATGAAGGGAAGATTAATCTCGTATTCAAGTGTGCTGGATAGGGCGATTTTAGCCTTTTCCGCCTCCTCTTTAATGCGCTGCACCGCATCCGGTTGATTACGCAAATCCATTCCCTGGTCTCGTTTAAACTCGTCGAGGATCCAGTTCATGATGCGATTGTCCCAGTCGTCACCTCCCAGGTGGGTATCGCCATTGGTAGCCTTGACTTCAAAAACCCCGTCGCCGATCTCCAACGCCGAGATATCAAACGTGCCGCCTCCCAGATCATACACGGCGATTTCCTCGTCCTTCTTTTTATCCAGGCCGTAAGCCAGTGAAGCTGCAGTGGGTTCGTTGATGATGCGTTGAACGTCTAGTCCCGCGATGCGCCCGGCATCCTTGGTGGCCTGTCGTTGGGAATCGTTGAAATATGCTGGAACCGTGATAACTGCCTGGGAAAGCTTTTCCCCCAGGCGGGTTTCCGCATCGGCTTTAAGCTTGGACAGAATCATTGCCGAGATTTCCGGTGGGCTGAATTGCTTGGGCTTGCCGTCAATCATGACTTCGACGGCGGCATCGCCGTTGTTTGCCCGGACGACCTTGTAGGGGACCATTTTGATTTCCCCCTGGACTTCATCAAATTTTCGGCCCATGAATCGCTTGATGGAGTAAATGGTGTTGCGCGAGTTGGTCACTGCCTGTCGCTTGGCTGCATCCCCTACGATGCGTTCGCCTGTTTTGGTGAACGCAACCACTGATGGAGTAACACGCCTCCCTTCGGAGTTGTCCAAAACGAGGGGTTCGCCGCCTTCCATCACGGCGACGCAGGAATTGGTGGTGCCTAAATCAATACCGAGAACTTTTGCCATAAAAATCCTTTGGGCTGTTTCTGTTTACTACTAACTTTTGATTTCAGGTCTCCTTCTAAATAAACCGTACGCCTGCGGTTCGGCACTGTCCAGCGAGTTGGCAGGAATAATTGACCATTTAAGCCAAATCCTTTTATAAAAGTCTCAGGAGCGTGCAAATTGCGACGTCCTCGATGGGATGCTGTACAATTCTATTTTTTTTCTTCCTTCCCTTCTTCGTTTCTACAGAATGCGACCATGAAACTTCTTCCGGCTCTGGTTCTCATCCCATTGCTTGCGCGCTCTCTCTACGCGACTGGGGATACCTCTGCCAACTGGCCACATTGGCGCGGATCTCGTGACAACGGAAGTGTTGAAACCGGCACCTATCCGGTAAAATGGAATGCGGAGACGAATTTATCGTGGAAACTTGAACTACCCGGAAAAGGATGTTCCACACCCATTGTTTGGCAGAATCATATTTTCGTGACGGCACCCGTTGACGGGCAGGACTCCATTCTGGCCGTTGATTGGTCAGGTAAACTGCTATGGACAACCCGGTTTGGTGCCGAACGTTCGGGCAAAAACGCTCACGGCTCCGGCAGCAACCCTTCGCCCGTCACTGATGGCAAAAGCATATTCGTTTATTATAAGAGCGGCGAGTTCGCCGCGCTCGATTTTGATGGCAAAGTCCTTTGGCAAACCAACCTCGTCGAACTTTATGGCCGCGACACTCTCTATTGGGACTATGGCACTTCCCCGGTTCTCACGGGAAGGGACGTTGTCATTGCCCGTCTCCACCACGGTGAATCTTATCTTGCTGCATTTGATAAATCGACCGGTGCACTCCACTGGAAGGTCGCACGCAACTATATCACCCCTGATGAGGGCGATCATAGTTATGCCACCCCCATACTCATGAAACACGAGAGCAGGGAAACCCTGCTGGTTCTGGGTGGAGAGCATTTGACGGCTCACGACGCTGACGACGGCAAAGTTCTTTGGTCCTGCGGCGATTTTAATCCTCAAGGGAAAAGGAACTGGGTGCCCGTCGCTTCACCCGTGATTGCAGGTGACATGGTCATTGTTCCCTACGGACGCGGAACACGTTTGCACGGCATCAAGCTGGGCGGAACGGCCGACGTCACAATCACCAACCGCATCTGGATGCGCGAAGATACTGGTTCCTTTTGTTCCACACCTGCTGAATACAAAGGGCGGGTTTACTTGCTGCACGATCATGGACCTGACCGTGGTGTTATCGAATGCATTGACCCCACCACTGGCAAGACACTGTTGCGCGACGAGTTACCTCGAACCAGCTCCGAATTCTATGCGTCACCTACTGTCGCTGACGGCAAAATCTATGCTGTGCGTGAGGATGGGGTTGTCTTCGTCGCCCGTATTGAACCCAAGTTTGATCTTTTGGCTGAGAACGACATGGGCGAACAAATCATCGCTTCACCTGTCCTGGTCGCAAATCACCTCCTGTTGCGTGGTGAGAAGCATCTCTTTTGTATAGGTAATAAAAGGTAAATTGAACAGAGGAGCGTTGGGACCTGGTTTTGTTGCTGATTATTTGCCAACCGCCGCGTCATGGCAGAAATGAGGCAGTAGGTAACGGCCTTACTTTTCTTCAGGCATAACCCCATTGAGCATAGGACTTTCACGTGGTTTGTTACTTAAGCCCAAAACTGTGGGACAACCTCACTAAAGCGAAGCTTTAAATAGAAAAACCATGAAAAAGATCTTATCAACCATCGGGGCGCTTGTAGTGCTCAGCGCCGTCACTGCCGAATCTCAAACCGGTGGCGCGGTCCAGAACAACAATGCCCTAAATTCTTCGCAGTCTGCTGCCCAGACGCCCGCCTTGAATCAAAACCAAACATCTACAGGGCAGGGGACAGGGACATCCGTTTCTGGAGTCAGCAGCAATCAATTGACCGGCAGCGGCACCAATCAGAATAATCTTACCCCTGCTTCCTCCCCTGGCGCTACCAACCGCTTTTACAGTACGAATCGTACCGGCTCTTCCTTTAATACCAATTCACGCATGCAGGATCGGGCGGCGACGCAGTCTGACCGCGCGTTGCTCCTTCGCATTCGTCAATCCGTTTTGACCCAACCGCAGGCTGGTGGCGCGAAGGCTCCGGTCAATGTCATAGTGGATCAGGGGGTCGTCACCTTGGTTGGTTCGGTTCCTACTATCCAGGAAAAGGATCGCATTCTAGCGCAGGTTCAGGCGCAACCCGGCCTTGTGAGAGTGGTGGACCAGTTGGCAGTGGGGGCGAGTTCGGCTTCTTCTAGTGCAGTCGGTGGTACTGGAGGAGCGATTGATACAACTGCACCCAATGCTTCAGGTGCCACTGGTGGAGCTGTTACTACGGATTCGACCACTATCAGCAGCAGTCCCGCGGAACAATTGCCAACAAAAAATGCTGTAACTACGGGATTCACCACTCAGACGCCAGTATATGCCGCCCCACCAGCTGTTGCCCAGCCTCCACCGGTTCCAGTCACGCCGCCAACTCAACCTGCTGTCGTTGCGCCCCCTCTTCCTCCTGGCGCCCAAAGCCAGCCCGGTGCGGCAGTAAACGCAGTTAACCCGGCTCCAACCGCCCCCGGTGCGCAACCCTTGCCACCCAGAACGGGAACGAATCCTTAAGGGAATGAGACATTTCCGTTAAAGCGGAAGTACCGAACCAAAGTTTGCTTAAGCCTGGACAATCTCATCTCTGTACGAATGTTCCCAACAGAGACTCTCTCTGCCATGCATTCAATGTGTCCGGGGCATTAATCGCAGGTATGAAGTTGATTCAGGCACTGTTCCCAGGAACTGAGGCAAATCAGTTTTCCAATTTTGCCATCACTTCCAGTTGCAGTGACTTTGCTTCCACACTCGTTGATTGCAACTCGCTGATATAAAAATCGTAATATTTCGATGTGTCGGAACTTTCAAAAATGATTCTGCCACTGCCTCCATCAAGGTGCCATTTACCCCAATTTTGGTCGAGTGTATCCAACAGACCCAACATCGCTGCCACCATGCGTTGATCAGTCGTCCAAATCTTCATCAAGCTTTCACGCAAGGGCGCCTGTTCTCGATAACCCGCCATGGCTTTTTGAACCGCTTCATCTGGCACATTTCGGCTTTTAAGATCTTCCTGCAAAAGCGAATCAGAGTTCTTCACAAACTCCTTAAGCCGTTTGCTGGCTTCGAAATAAGCCATCACATTGGTTCTTCTCGCTTGCAGGTCTTCTCGCTTCACCACTCCCTCCAGGCTGGTGACGGGGGGATGCAAAAGCGCCGTTGTCTTTTCGCTGTAATCTTTCTCCAATGTCACCGCCTGACGCAGAAAGCGGCTGGCTCCTGTCAGAACCAATTTGGAATCGCCGGTGTATTCCTTTGAAGCCTTCTGCAAAAACTCGTCCAATTCCCTTTCCTTCGCTGCGGAATCCTTGTTCGTCGTGACTTGGGTGGTTTTGCCACTACTCAGCTTTTGTTGAGCTTCCAATTTTATCACACCAACAGCTTGATCGATCTGCGCCGACAAGGATGGATTCAGTTCTCTGGCTCTTACCTTCAATATTGTGGGAAGTGCGATCGCAAGAACCAGTCCGAGAATGGCACCGTTAAACAGCGTTCCCAGTAATGATCTGACCAGAATTCCCCTGGCCCCATATCGTGGCACTCCGCAAAGAGCTATAAATCCGAATAGAAATCCCAGCACGATCAGGACTGCCGACAGAGTTCCCATGATCAACTGGCTGGTGTGTTCATCCACCCCGGTATATTGCTCGATGTATTCTCCACAAGCATGCACCGCTCCGTTGCCTAAAATCCCAAATACAGGAAAAAGCAGGCTGCACCTGGCCGCGGAGTGAAAGAAGGAAGTCGTGGGAATTTCCTTTGCCTCATCGCGCCGATGGTTTGTTGTATAGCTATTCACTGCTCGCTCGCATTCATACTGGGATAAGTGTGGAATAAACCTGTGGCCCCGATGAATTCAGGCGGCAGAGGCAACTCCTATCACTTTGAGCCGAGTGTCAGCATCTTGCATGCCATCTGCCATCGATTTTGCTCAACCGCGCATTAGTCATATGAGGTGCCGAGTTTTGTGGGGAAATTCTCGAACGTAAAGATTCTCTTGCCGCAAAAGCAGATTCCTGAGTTCCGGGCGTTGGGGGGATGGATTGCTAATTGATGTCTTAATCCAGTACACCTTGCCGATGCCGGTATCCAACCTGGGTAATACAAATGTCGGCTGGACATGCCCATGTGACATTCTATGATCGTCCCAAATTGGCGGTGCAGCCTCATCTTTTGATGACCTGATCGCACTCTTAAAATATATGATGGTTACAACTACGTTCGATTTTGATGGTTACAAGATCGTTGAATACAAAGGTCTCGTCCGAGGAATTATTGTGCGGGCGCCAACCATTGCCCAGGGAATAGTTGGCGGATTGAAAAATATCATCGGCGGCCGCATCGGTGCCTATACTGAGATGTGTGAACAGGCTAGGCAGCAGGCCTATGACTCGCTGCTGATCCATGCGCAACAAATGGGTGCCAACGCCATCGTTGGTGTTCGTTATGACGCTTCAGAAGTCGTCAGCAAAGGTTCGGCCACCGAAGTTCTTTGCTATGGCACCGCGGTGGTCGTTACGAAGATCTGACCGCGTCGCCCTCGGCCACCCTTGTGTTCTGGAACCTCTCCACAAGCCAGTTTCCGTTTTCTTTGGTCGCCTGTTTAGGAACGAAGTGATTTTGCGTTCCGCTGCACAATGGTTGCCATAGGATAGAGACCGGGACAGCAACCAAACTCCTGATGAAACGCAGTGCTGAAGTGACTCAAGCTCGAGTAACCAACCTCCAACGCCACCTCGGTAACGTTCATACGTCCATCGCGGAGCAATGCAGCTGCACGTTCCATCCGCAAATCACGCAGTTGCGCGGAAATCGTTTTGCCCATCGCCTGGGTGAAAATGCGGCTGAGATAAAAATGGCTGCAACCGACACGCCGGCCTATTTCCTCCAAAGGTGGTGGTTCGGATAAATTTTCCTTGAGGATCGCAATTACTTTTTGCACCCGTTCCTGGCTAAGCCGTTTCTGACGGTCACAAAATAACTCTTCCCGCAAAACCGGTTGATAAAGCACTGCCGCCGCTATTTCCAACGCCTTGGCCTGATACCATAAACGCCGACCTCCCACATGAACCGGCGGATGTTGAAGGCTCGCCACCATTTGCTGTTGCTCACTCTCCAGGTGAATGGGCTCCGAAACTTCTGAAATATTCTTGCCGCCCAAAAAACTTTTTAACCTCGGGTGCAACCCTTCGTCTGAGGCCGCCAGGTATTGTCTCAGAAAAACTGGAGCCAGTTCGATGGTGATGAATTGGTGCCGTTCTCCCCCATTTCGCAACGCTGATAGACGCGGCAGGGTTTGGAAATAAAAACCGCCCGTGGAAGGGCCCAGGATCAGTTCCCGCTTCTGCGTCTTGACTTCGCCATTTCCCAAAATATTCAGGCAAATCTCGATGCTGCCGGGATGAAAACTGCGGGACCAATCCAGATTCCGGGTTGTCTGGAAATCATGCCACTCCACACTAAACCCCAAATCGCTAAAATTGCCGTGCAATTGTCTCCACCCGCCACCGACAGTCTCCCAGACGCCAGCCTCGGTAAAACCGGCCTTTCTGCCCGATTTACCAGCGCGCCGTCTTACCTCAATTGGGGGTTCAGCAGTCACAACCACATACCTATAACACATAATGAGATTTAGTCTCAATAATTACTTTCCTGCATTTCAGCATATTCTGCTCAGCTATTTCCAGATGATGGGAGTTGTGTTATCCTCAGGCAACATGCAGCAAAGCCTTACTGACATTACCGGCGAAAACGACGTTAAAACCTTGGTGGATTCTTTTTATAACAAGGTCAATGCTGACGAATTGCTCTCACCCATCTTTAATGATTTTGCGCATACGAACTGGGAGCTTCATATGCCCACCATGTATTCGTTCTGGAGTTCGATCTTATTTCGCACTGCCACTTATCAAGGACGCCCCTGGCCCAAGCATTCCATTCTGCCGGTGAATGCTGCGCACTTTTCTCGTTGGCTGTCACTCTTCAAACAAACCGTCGATGAGCACTTCACCGGGCCCAAGGCTATCGAAGCCAAGAATGCTGCCGCAAGCATCGCTGACACATTTCAAAACCGGATGCAAATCTTGCGTGGGAATGGACCAGGGAAGATCAACCTTCTCTAATCCACGTACAAAAATTCGTTGCTGCTGAACAACACCCTGGCATAACTCGCCAGTGCAGCGCGCGGCTGCTGATCCGTCGGCACTCTGGTTTCCTTCAACGCTGCGCGCGAATCTCTCAGATAGTCGCGGCCCATCTTGATCTCCTCTGGTGTGGCTGGACGCCCAAAGACAAGGTGATATGCATAATCAATCCTTTTGCCCTCGGTCGATTGTGCGAGCCCGATGCGCACTGCAAGCTTGTCCGCCTGTTCATAAACAAATTTGTCATTCATCATGAACAAGGCCTGGATCGGGGTCGTGCTGATCGGCCTTGCTCCAGTTGTGGCATTCGGATCAGCGCCGTCAAACACTTCCAGAAAGGGCTGCTTCTTGATGCGTTGTTGCATCAGGTAAACACTTCGCTTGTTTGTTTCATAAACCGCCACAAACGGTTTGTGTTGGCTAAAATGCCAGTCGTTCTCTGGCGGAAACGGATGCTCCTCGCCCATCGTCTTGTCAAGTGCACCGCTCACCGCCAGCATCGCATCCCGAATCTCCTCCGCGTCTAGACGCCGCCGGTTATAGCGCCAGAACAAATCGTTGTTGGCATCCACCACCGCATTATCCCCACGTTCCTCACTGGAAAGTTGGTAGGCGGCCGAAAGCATGATTGATTTATGCATTGCCTTGATTGACCAACCACTCTTCTTAAATTGCCCCGCGAGGTAATCCAACAGCTCCGGGTGCGTCGGCGCTTTTCCGCGCACACCGAAATCATTCGGCGTATCCACAATTCCACGACCGAAATGATGTTGCCAAATCCGGTTCACCATTACTCGCGGCATCAGCGGATTATTTGCGTCCGTGATCCACTGCGCCAATTCCAACCGCCCACTCCCTTTCTCTTCCGTTGGCAACTTCTGTCCACCCAAAACTTGTAAAAACCCGCGCGGCACCAATTCACCAAGATTGGTTGGCTCGCCTTTGAACTGAATCTTCGCATCGGCTGGCTTTCCTTCCGCAACGGCGAAGGCCTTCTCCACCTGTGGTGGATTTGCTTCCAATTTCTTCTGGCGCGTTTTTGCGTCCTCCAAATCCGCTTTCACCTGCAGCAACTTCTGCTCCGAATCGCTTTCCTTTGCGTCCGAAGCGGCATCGTCCTTGGATTCAGTTTTGCCGGCATCGGACCGGTCGAACTTGCGCTTCTGCTCCAGCAAATTCTCAATCTTCGTATCCAGTTCCGCCAATTCTGTTTGATACTCCGCCACCGCCGCGATGTTCGTCCCCGTTGCCAGTGGCACGAAATCCTTCGGATGCCGGTAAATCTCAGTGCCGGGAAACGCGTACTTGGTGCTGTTGAAAATTCCGTAAAGCGCGTAGTAATCCGAGTTCGGAATCGGGTCAAACTTGTGATCATGACAACGAGCGCAACTTACGCTCAGGCCCAGCATCGCCTTGCCGACATTATCGATTGTGTCTTCGATTGTCAGATGGAACTCATTTGCCCGTGAACCAAACCGCCGCGAGATTGCCAGATATCCGGTCGCAATAATTTTTTCAAACTTCTCCTCATCCGATTTTGCCGACATCAAATCACCGGCGATCTGCTCGCGCAAAAACTCGTCATACGGCATGTCTTTATTGAATGCATTGATCACGTAGTTGCGATACTTATATGCTGTCGGCACCGGAAAATCTGAATTGTCGCCGCACGTATCCGCATAGCGCACCACGTCCAACCAGTGCCGCCCCCAACGCTCGCCGTACGCCGGCGATGCCAGCAAACGGTCTATTAACTTCTCATAGGCCTTGGATGAATTGTCCGCCAGGAATGCGGTGATTTCCTCCGGCGACGGCGGCAATCCCGTCAGGTCAAACGTCGCGCGCCGAATCAAAGTTCGCTTATCCACCGCCGGGTTGGGGGGGATGTTCCTCGCCTCCATCTTCGCCAGGATGAATTGATCCACCGGACTTTTCACCCATTTTTTATTCCTTACAGAGGGCGGAGTCGATTCGTTCACTGGTTGAAACGACCAAAACTTTTTTGAATCTGCCACGCTCATCCCGGTGATTCCCGATTTCCCCGCCACGCTTAATGGTTGCTTGCGCGGATCGGGCGCACCCATCTTGATCCAGGCCACGAAGTCCTTGATTTGATTTGTCGATAACTGCTGTTTCGGCGGCATTTGCAAATCCGGGTCGGTATAACGCAGCGCCTTGATCAGGAGACTCTTCTCTGGTTTTCCCGGCACGATCGCAGGGCCGCTATCGCCGCCTTTGAGCAAATCAGCCTTGGAATCCAGCAGCAACCCTCCCTTTACCTTTTCGCTTTTAATGCTGTGACATTTATAACACCGCTCCACCAGCACTGGCCGGATATGCTTCTCAAAGAATTCCAATCCCTCTTCATTTGGCTTCACCGCCGCCGCTGCACGCACCAAGCCAAACTCCGCGCCCACCAACAGCGCGATGCACAAACCAAAAATTGCTGACAGATTCCAATTCATTGGGCGATAAATCATTAAAACGAGCTCTCGTATCTAACACCAGACAAAATCCTCGTGCCTCTGGTTACAAAATCCGACGTCCCAACCAACCCTAAAATTCGCTTCAACTTTCTTGTTAACAACTCGAGGCAGGGCAGGGAGTCCTGGTTGGCAGCTCGTTTGTCTTCTGTCCCCGAATTTCCCACTGATCCTCATCTCATTTGAAGTCCGAAATTCAGCAGTCGAAATGTTTTTGGTTCCACCTTGAAGTGGGTCCGCCTCAAAAATTCTTCCATCAAACACTTGCACAACTCTTCACATCATCTAAGTTCCCGATGGCTGAAGAAAAGAAGTTAAAGAACCCGGCTGCTTCATCAGATTCGCAAAGCAAGAAATAATCAGATTGGAAATATTATGCCAAAAATGCGCGCGGTACAAGTTCCCCATCCCAAAGGACCTTTCGAAATCGTCGAACGCGACATCCCCGAACCCGCACCTGGCTCCGTTCGCATTAAAGTTCAGGCGTGCGGTGTCTGTCACAGCGACTCATTGGTGAAAGAGGGAATCTTTCCCGGTATTCAATATCCACGCGTCCCTGGCCACGAAATCGTCGGGGTCATCGATGCCCTGGGTTCCGGCGTTCAGGGATGGACCGTTGGCCAACGCGTCGGGGTCGGTTGGCACGGAGGCTACTGTGGCCGTTGTGAACCCTGCCGCCGTGGTGAATTCTTCGCCTGCGTTCTGGGCCTGGTCACCGGCATCACTTCCGACGGCGGTTACGCTGAATATATGACTGCACCCTTCAGCGCACTCGCGGCTTTTCCAGATGAACTTAATTCCGCCGACGCCGCACCGCTGATGTGTGCCGGCGTTACCACTTACAACGCCCTCCGCAACAGCGGCGCACGCGCTGGCGAACTCGTTGCCGTGCTTGGCCTTGGTGGACTCGGCCATCTCGGCGTTCAATATGCCGCCAAAATGGGTTTCCGGACGGTCGCCATCGCCCGGGGAGCAGACAAGGAAGCGCTCGCCCGCAAACTTGGCGCGTGGCATTATATCGACAGCCAGGCACAAGATCCCGCAGCCGAACTGCTTAAACTCGGCGGAGCCAAAGTGGTTCTGGCCACCATCACCAACGGCGACGCCATGACGGCCGTCATGGGTGGTCTAGGCATCAAAGGCACGTTCATGATCCTCGGTGCGCCTCCCTCACTCACAGTATCTCCATTTTTGCTGATCGGGGGAAGCCGCTCAATCAGAGGCTGGTATTCCGGCACCTCCATTGATTCCCAGGATACACTTGCATTCAGCCTCCTCAGCAACGTGAAGTCCATGAACCAGGTATTCCCATTGGAGAAAGCAAATGAAGCCTACGAATTGATGATGAGCGGCAAAGCCCGCTTCCGCGCCGTCCTCACCACCGGCAAATAAACATTACGGAGCGCCAGCACTTTCCGAATGCGGAGTCCCGCGTACGCGCTCTGCGATTTAATCTCACCGCAGGCACCAGGTAAGGCCGTGTCACTCCCGTGCGTGCCGCACTAACATGGCCCACGATTTCTGCCCGCCAGTTTCCTCACTCGCGCAAGCGACCACGGAGCAACCTCTGCCCCAGGCATCAATAATTGCGTTGGTAGAGAAAGCGTTGCGCCGCTTGCCTGACCTCCCTCGCGACGTAATCCAAATTATCGTCTATTTCACGCCTTTAATCGGGCGACGATTTCATCATAAACCTTGCCCTTGGGCACAGCTATTAAGTCATTAGATGGTGATCCGGCAATCGCAGATGAAATCAATCTCCTGGCGCACATACGAAGCATCCTTTTCGGCAGCATCAGGAAATCGTACTCATGAACTTTCAAAAACTGGACGACCGGGTGGGCCTCGAAAGGGCCGTCATAGTGATTTAGCTCGAAAAGCACGGCGTCAGGACGCACGGCTTTGAAGAGATGCTCGGCTCCCCGGAACACCTGCGGTTCAAAACCTTCCACATCAATCTTCATGAGTCGGATGCGTGGAACTTTATACTGATTGTACCATCCTGATAATGTCTTGATCGGGACCCGGATTTTCGTCCCCTCCTCATGGCGGGCAAGGGTCGCGAGACACTGAAGATTGTGCGGAATTGTCAATTCCAGTTCCTGTTCGATATCACCGAGCCCCATGCAATGGAGCGTGACATGGTTGAAGCCGTTGCGGACAATCGATTCCTGGAGCAGGCCGCTGACCGACGGGTTGGGCTCGAAAGCATGAACCTGCCCCGACGGTCCAACCAACGCCCCCATCTGGCAAGCGACCAGCCCGAGGTTCGCGCCGATATCCAGCGTGATGTCCCCGGGACGAAGCAGGCGCTCACAAACCCAGGATATCTTGCGATCCCAATCCCGCGAAAAGTAAACCGCATTGGAAAGATAATCACCAAGCATGACGCGGAGATAAGGCCCTTGTCGCAGCCGAACCCAGTCGGGGCCAGTGCTTTTGCCGGCGAGCATGCGAACGACGCCGCAATTCGCCATCGTCCCGCACCCTGTGTAAAAAGGATAGAGACGCGTGACTGACGCGACCAGTCGTCGGCGCAAGACTTGCAAGGATTCTGGGAGAACATGTCCATGTCCCGGCTTGCCTGGGACCGGGCGTTGAGAGAAGTCACCCTGAGTAATTGGGTGAGGCAGCGTTCCACTCATAGATTTATCCTCTGATGACCTGGTTTCCGAAGAGGAAATGCCCTCGCGTGCCTCATGAGGGAAATGCCCCTGCGTGCTTGCGACGGGAAAGTGCACCCTTAAGCCGCATCATGCCATGGGGTGATCACATAAAATCCATAGCTCCCATACCCCATCCGCGCAAGCGCCCCACAATGTAATCCCGTGCGCCAGCAATCAATTAATAGGTAGGGCCGAGACTCCGTCGAGCCGTGATCTCTCTCGCGACACAATCCAATTCCTCCTGCTCACCGCATAGGCGACCTGCGATTTGAAATTCGCACTCCCTGGTAGCGCAGATTTTCAATCTGCCGTATCGCCGATTTGTAATCGGCCTGCGCCAATCCCACCTGCGACCTTAACCCCAACCCTATTCGTTATCCTCCACGCAACCATTCCCAACAAAACTCTGGGCACATCTCTTCCCTTTGGTTATTTTCTTTCCCGTAGGCTCGGGAGAGAAGGAAAAATGAAATCGCTAATTCCAGCCAGGCGAACAACCTGAAACTCAAACTTATGTCCGATGACGCATTACCTCCCGGCAATTATTCGAACATCAAGTACTGGTCGGTTTCACTCGCAGATAACCACCTTCAACTAAAAGCTGGAGCCATACCGTGGAAGTTGATTCTCCTCGTTGAAATCCTGGTCTGCCCACTCACCTTTCTTTTTTTATTCCTCGCCTGCCGTCACTTTAGCTTTCCGCAGGATCGATTACTTTTCATTCTGATGTGCCTTCCCATGGCCTTCGCCATCCTGGGCTGCTTTTTTTTATCCGGTAATGCAAGTCCGCGCAGAACGCGCCAAGGGAGATTTTTTGACGTATGATTCTAAAACCGAAGTTCTGCAGCTTCCCCGTGAGAAATTGTCACTTAATAAACATCAGATTGTTGAATTCCGCATTCTGCAGGAATGCGTTCCCCAAAAACCCGGCACCATCTCCCTGCTTCCAAGCCGGCTCACCGGAGGCAACGGACCCGCGGTTCTCCAGCTCGTTTACAACAATCCAAATCCGAAAACCGTCACCCTCCTGCGGGCTTACGGGAGCAACATGTTTAAGGACGTCATCACCGCTTTGAACGAAACAGGAATAGCAGAAGTTGTTGTAGTCGGGCAGCAGTTAGAACGTGGCAATCGGAATGCACTCCAATAAATTGAAGCGAGACTGCCAATCTTGCCAAAAGGCACTTCCGTACAAAACACTATTCACACATTTCTCAATCAGCTAATTTGCCATTGCAAGGCGTTAACCAAAGTAAACATACCTATGACCAAGTTCCCGGTCGGGTGTTGAGTTATCCGTGGCAAGCCCACGATCAAACTCGCTGTGCCAACTCGGGAACGCGCCAGGTGGCGGTGACTCTGGCAGAAAATCCCAAGCCCTTCACCCAACTGCAATGCAGTAGAAAACCGTCCCGCCTTCACGCTCCGAATCCAATGAAAAATCAACTTCCTACTGCACGAGTCCGATTTAAGTATTGCTGAATTGCGCCTTCAAATCGAAATCAATTAATAACTGGGTCGCCATGGCAATCCCAGTTGAGGTCCTGGCGACCGGGATCTTTACCAGCAGCGACGACTTGGCCGGCCGTGGGACCTGAGGGAGCTATAGCCGTACCATCAGACACCACATAGTCGTACTTATAAAAACCAGCATGCCCGTCGCTAAACGTTATATTGCCGCCCCGTTCATGACGGGAGGAAAAGCGGGTGGTGTAACAGTGCGGGGTGGCGAGCAGCATTTGATTAGCTGCCGCTCCATAGTAGGGATTCTCGGCAGAACGGTCGCGGCCGTCCGAAAAAAGCACGAAGGCGGAAGGGTGAGCGACCATGCTGGCATTGAGGGTAGCGACACTTGCATTGAGATTTTCGTTGGCGATTGATTTTGAATTCATGCCGTAATTGAAGAGGGGACGGACACCGGGAATCATGTCTTTTGAGCCTGAAGCTGCAACTGCATCCGCTGAGGCAATGCCCTGCGAGTAAGCGGTCGGACACGTGAAGATGGACTTGGAACCGTAGAACGCGGTTGGATCGTATGCCCAGGTGTACAAAGGTTTGTTGGCAACATACGAAGGCAGGGCATTGAACCAAACATCGTCGCCTTGATTTTGATTGTGATAAGTGGCGATAGACAGCCAGACCGGGTTATCCTGGTCCACACTCGAGGCGTATCCCTGATATCGCGGGTAAGGAAAAGTGCTGTTGTTATCATCTACGTACATCGTGTCGGCCAACCCCCACTGTTTAGCGTTGCTCAAGCAGGACGCCCGCTGGGCCTTGGCCTTGGCTTTGGCAAGCGCGGGCAAAAGCATTCCCGCCAGAATGGCGATGATGGCAATGACCACCAGCAGTTCGATCAGTGTGAACCCGAGGGACTTCTTGTGTTGTAAATTCATGTTTTGCTTCCAAACCTTTAATCGACAGAGCATCGGACTTCCAAGTTAGGGATAATCTCAGCCACTCCTGTTACAAGCAAATGGCGGAATTGTTACAACATGGTGACAACGTGGGTGGATTGCTCTTCGGCCGGTCGTAAATGAAATGGGGCGGGAGTTTATCAACGCCGATTAGCTGACGGGAATCGGCAGTATTCGCGAAAAAATAATGTCACCAGATTGTCAAGCAACTGACATTTCTTTGTAACGGAATCATGGATAATTGTCTGCTCGCAGGGGTACGACTGAATTTACTCAGAGCAAAAACTCTAAACTAATGAAAATAAAAAACATTGCATGCATGGCGGCATTGCTCCTCTCTTCGCTAGCGGGGACAAAAGCTTCAACTTTCCTTACCGTGTGGAATTTCGACAATCTGGCCGCCGGGGCCAATGCCATCCCGGCACCATCAAGCGGTCTGGGCTCGGCCAGTGCGCTGGGTATGGGTAATCTTTTTAACAATACCAACAACATAAGTAATCCCGACATCCAGTCCCTGGCGGGAAGCTCGACTGGTGGCGCGAAAAGCTGGCGGGTTCGTGCGAGCGGTTCGGCTCCTTTTGGCGGGAATGGCTGGTCAACGAATGCTCCCATCGGCACGCAAGGCGCGCTATTTGCGGGCAGCACGTTTGGCTTTTACAGAATCAATGTTTCGTTTGATGTCTATGCCACTGCTGACGCCGAAGCAAATCTTCAGGTGCAATATACCACTGACGGTTCCACCTGGAATAATGCCCTGATCACCTCGGTTGGAACCTTGGGCGTTATCACTAATAACACTGACCCTGGTCAAGCTACGGTTGTCGGTTCCTATGTCAAATTGGCGAGCGGCTGGAACAATCAGATCACAGTTGATTTGAGCGGCATCTCGGGAGTGGATAACAATGCCAATTTTGCGATTCGCGTGGTCAACGCCTCCACGGGCGCGAATTGCGTAAATACCACCGGAGCCTTGTATAACAATACTTCAGGCAGTTGGACATTCGACAACGTTGTGATTCAGGGCACCTCAATCGATACGATCGTGAATTGGGGGTTTGACAATTATCCGAGCGCCGCAACGATCATTTATCATCCACTACCTATAATCGGTTCCGGTTTGGCTACCTCCATTGGTTTTGATAACAACTACACTTATTCAGGCACGACCACAACTGGCAGCACCAATGGTCCCGATGTGACTTCCACCGGGAGGCAGTTCCTCTGGCAACGCCGGACCAAATGCCTGGCGCGTGCGTGGCAATCCCGGCAACAACGGTTGGAATACGGCCGCGCCCATCGGTACTCAAGGAGCCCAGTTTGATGTCAGCACAGCTGGTTATTCCAATATCGTGTGTACTTTCGATCTTTATTTTACGAGCGCTGGCGAGGCGAAGATGTGTGTGCTTTACACCACGGACGCCTGGGCCACTACGAATGTGGCCTCGACTCTCTTCTATGGGGCCAAACCGTCATTTGTTCAGACGAACGCCGCCGTGGCGCTGGGTGGCAGTGAAAATACTGTGACGGGAACCTACATCTATCAGACTCTAGGGCAGAACTTTTACAACAACTTCGTCGTGGATTTTACTGGCGTTCCTGGCGTGGAAAACAATCCCAACTTTTCATTCAGAATTGTCAATGCCGCCACGGGATCGGATTGTGTGGCCTTCAATGGCGGTTCTTATAACAACTCTTCCGGCAACTGGCGTTATGACAACGTGGTGGTCGGTGGCACTTCGGGAACACCGGCGCCAACGATAGCCTATGATCCCCGAGCCTCGGTAGATGCACCCTTCACCAATACCTTTCCTGATGATGCGGTTTGGCGCAGCAAAATTGCCGCTGTTTATGTGAATGGCCTGGTTTTGACGAATACGGCATATACGACGAACACGGCAGGCCAAATGGTCTTTACGCCGTCGAAATCCACCTTGCTGCAATCGAGCGGCGACAAAAACATTGTCATCATCGCTGCTGGTTATGGCACCGCCAAGTATGTCCAACCGCTCGCCGCTGGTATGGCGACAAAACTGGCCATCACATCTCAACCCGCCGCTCCTTCCGCCAGTGGTGGCACCTTGACCGTCAATCCGAGCCTGATCATCGCGGATCAATACGGGAACGGAACCACGAATCCGTACCCCAGTGTCACTATCACTGCCACCGCCAACAATTCCAGTTGGGTTCTGGGTGGCGACACGGTGCAACCGGCCGTCGACGGCCTTGTGGTCTTCACAAACCTGACTGCCACCTCCACCAGCAACTTGGGATCAGTATCCAACTTTCTCACATTTGCCGTGACTGGATATGCACCAGTGACAACTACGAATTCAGCCTCCTTCAACATCGGCGCGGCACCGGTTCCATTTACTCCGGGAAATCTGGCTGTCCTTCAAATTGATACGATGGCAAATAATACGACTTTCAGTGTCATCGAACTTAAGCCCTCTGCCAAGCAAGCTGCGCCTCTGAACATTGTCCCCATAAGTGCCACGGGAACGAATGCGCTCCGCCTAAGTTCCGCCGGCAGTTGCGGCAAAATGTCACTGAGTGATGACGGCACATTATTGTGCTTCGGTGCTTTCGCCGACAACAGTGCGGCAACACCCGATGAAACGCTCAACCTCAACCGGGCGGCGGCGGGTCTGAATTACACGAACCAGTTGGTGATCGGTTTAAATTATATCTCAACCTCGTTGGGTGGCAGCCAGGCTCGCTCTTGTGCCACCTTGGACAATATTAATTGGTTCGCGGATGACAAAGGCGGATTATACTACGGCAGTGCTGCCAGCGGAACACTCGCCAATCCCAATTTGAACCCTTTTAATAACGTGGTCATCAGGACCTTCGGCGGAGTTCCCTATGTCGAGACGCAAAAGACAGCAAACGGTCAAGTGATACCGGTGGTTTATGCCCTTGGCCTTGATGTCGACACCGGCTTATACGACGTGACCAAAGCCAATAATCTGACTACGGATCCAGTTGCTTCGGATTTTTATATGATTTCCTCCGACGGCAGCACTTACGACACACTGTATATACTTGACGGAGTGAGCGCAACCCAGGGCATTATCAAAAAATATTCCTTGGTGAGTGGTGCATGGGCCGCCAATGGCACTTTTGTCAACGCGACGGGCGGTGACAGTTTGTTTGCCGCCACTAACGGCAACGGTGGTGTTTATCTTTATTATACGACCGGCTCTTCCACCAGCAACAGTCTCGTCAGAGTGACGGACGCGGCCGGCTACAATCAATCGATCTCCATCGTCTCCAGCAATGTGCTCTACACTGCAACCGGTGGAACTTATTTGAAAGGTATCACCTTTGTGCCACAGCAAATCGCTTACACCAGCGAACTCACCCCGCCTCCGTTCCTCAGCGCCGCAACATCAGCCACTGTTTCAAGTCCGTTCAGTGTCACGAACACTCCGGATGTAGCCGCCTGGCGTTCGGCCATCACCGGTATCACGGTAAATGGTTCTGCTCTGCCGGCTGCCGCCTATAGCATCAATCAAGTTGGCAAAATTGTTTTTGATCCATCCCAGTCCGCGCTTCTGCAAACTGCAGGATCAAAAACGATCGTGATCAGCGCGACCGGTTTTAGCACCAATTCAATCGTGCAGACGATTAGTGCCGGTACGGCAGCGAAACTTGCTATCACAACTCAACCAACTGGCCCGGTTGCCGATGGCGGCGCACTGGCCACCCAACCCGTAATCGTGGTTCAAGACCAATTCGGCAACGTGACCACCAGCACCGCCAGCATCACGGCTGCGCCCGTGCAAAGCACCTGGACATTGGGCGGCGCCGTGACCAAAGCGGCGGTTTCCGGCACGGCCACCTTTAGCGGTCTGACGGCTTTCAGCACCAACGCTGTCATTGGTGCCAACATCGTCTTCACCTCTAGCGGGCTTGCTTCCGTGACGAGTTCACCGGTGTTTAACATTCCGGCACCCATCCAATCCATTTTGGGAGGAGTTAATTTGGGAGGTGGCAAGCTGGCATTTACCTTCACCAATGCGGCTGGCTTGAATTACTCGATAATCGCCACAAATGATATCAGTGCACCGATTGCAACCTGGCCGGTCATCGGTACAGCGGTCGAGGGCCCGGCAGGAATTTATAGATTCACCAATTCCATTGCGGCTACGAACGCACTGCAGTTTTATATGCTGCGGCAGCCGTAAGAGTGTTCTGACTCTGATTGATACGCATGACGGGCGGGTTTCGCAAGAAGCTCGCCCGTTTTTTCCACTTGCGGCATAACGATGAGGTCAATGGTTCCCCATTTCAAAAGTTGACGGATGTGAATTAGGCCGCGCATCACTTGGATGTCAGCATCGGACGAAGAGCTTTCACCACTGCGCACGCGATTGGCAACAGATGTCGTCAAATTGTCACATGAATGACATCAAGCCGTAACCGGGGGATGGGAATCTGTGCTCAACCGGCAGGAGCTGTGGTCCACGCGCATTTTTGCCCGGGCCTTGGAACTCTATTGGGTCCGATGAAACTGAAGCGACAAACATATTTTGGATCCACGTTGATCGAACTCTTGGCGGTTATGGCCATCTTTGCCGGCTCTGGCCAGGGCAAAGGAAAAAGCCAACCGAAGCTATTGCTTGGACAATTTGGTGATGGTCGCGCCGGTTGGTTCAAATACGAGTATGTGGTTACAAACATTTTCGGCAAACCCAGCGATCCCAGTAATTCAGATATCAATTGGACCCAGGACGGCAGCATTGCTTTTTAATAGATAACCACGAAAAATCCCGATGAACACCTCCCTCAAGCCATTCTCACGTTTGCACAGCACAGCTTGGCTCTCTGCCATTTTGTTCTCCCTAACCGTCGCGGTCACTCCGCTGCACGCCGCCGACAAAGAGTTGCATTACCTGACTGCTGGCAAACCCGATGCCGCCACACTGCTTCCACCACCGTCACCGTCTGACTCTTCGGAACAAGCTGCCGAACTGGCTGAAGTAAGAACCATCTATCACTGCGCCAGCAGCAATGACATCGCCGTTGCGTATTCGGAAAAGAAATTTTCCGTCTTCAATTTCACCCCCACCATCGGCACTTTTTTCACCGCAACCAACCTGCCCAGAACGGCCGCCTTCTTTGAAAAAGTCCAGATCGACGCCGCGCTCGTGACTGACGCGGGCAAGGATTATTTCCGTCGTCCACGGCCCTTCACCACCGATCCCTCCCTCGCCAACGGCAAGCTGGAAAAATCGTTTGGATATCCGAGTGGCCACTCGACGGAATCCATGGTGCTCGCGCTTGTGTTGGCGGATTTGCTGCCAGATCAGCGTGATGCCATTCTGGACCACGCGCGACTGATGGGCTGGCATCGCGTCCAGATCGCGCGGCATTATCCGAGCGACATTTACGCAGGACGCGTTCTGGCGCAGGCCATCACCAGGCAATTGAAGGAAAGCGATTCGTTCAAGAAAGATTTAGACGCAGTGAAAACCGAGATTGCCGCCGCGCAGAAATGATTCGTGGCGACAATGCGAAGTTTAGGGGACAAGCAAGAAATGTTTGATCGCTCCACTTAGTGTGGTGTCGGTCCAATAGCTTGAAAATTTCTCACTTGCACCGTTTCAACCGGAGCATCCTCAATCCCTCACCTTCGGCATCATGAACGAAACCACGGACGCGGGTAGGAACAATAAACCTGCGTACAACAATGCCATACGATGATCTCCCACCTTCGAAAATAATCCGAAGAAAACCGTCCCGAACGCCGCTGCGATTCGTCCGATGTTATAACAAAAACCGGCTCCCGTCGTGCGCAACAACGTTGGAAACAAAGGCGGCAGATACATCGTGAACAGCGCAAACAATCCCTGAAAAAATCCAATGCACGGAAACCAGTAGAGCAGGGCATGATGATCTCGCGGCACACAATAAGCCCCCATCATCGCCAGGAAATACCCAAGGCACATCCACGCAATCGTGGCACGATACCCAATCTTCCGCGCAATCCACGCCGCGAAAAAATTCCCCACGATTGACGAGGCAATCACCAGGTAAAGCACCAGGCTGGCCAGATTATTCTTCTGCTCCGGGGTCATGAGCAATACTTCCGGCAAATTGCGCACATGTTGCAGATGCCAGAACATGAATGCCCAATGTGCTGAGAGCGAAATGGCGCAAACCACGAGGGTCCACAAAGTAATCTTCCGCACGCCCGGCCCGAACAAATCCAAAATGCCCGGCTCCTTTTCCTGTGCCTTCTTGGCGGCATGCCACTCCTCCGTCTCCGGTACCGCCCGGCGAATCCAGAAAACCAGCAGCGCGGGAATCACCCCCACGAGAAATATGTACCGTGGCGGAGCACTGGACATTACCCGATTCGCTCCCGCCGCCATCAAAATCCCGATATTGACGCCACACTGCAATACCCCCGCAATCCACGTCCGCCATTTCTTTGGCCATGTTTCCGACAGCAAAGACGCTCCCACCGCCCATTCACCGCCAATCCCAAGCGCTGCGATAAATCGAAAGATCAACAAGTGCCACCAGGTTTGCGCAAACACTGCCAATCCCGTGCACGTCGCATACGTCAGCACCGTCAAACACAGCGCCCGACTCCGTCCCAAGCGATCGCCAATCCTCCCGAAAAAACCGCCACCCAACGCCCAACCCACGAGAAATCCCGCCTGGATTATCGAGCCATAACGTCCAACCCGTGCATCAGTCGTGTCTGTGAGGTTCAACAATTGCGCCACGAACGGTGCCGCGACCAACGTGTAGAGATGCAGTTCCAGACCGTCGAAGGTCCAACCCAGCCACGCTGCGATGCCGGACTTCCATTGTTGCGACGAGAGGTCCCGCAACCGTGTGTCATCACCCGTCGGGTGAGCCACGCCGTTCTGAGAGACATCCTGTTTCAGGTCCGCCGTTTCCATGGTGTATTCCGCTTATTTTGGGCAATCCTCCATGCATGGCGAGTTAAAAGCTCCTCACGTCAAAATAAGACTGGGGAATACGGGTTGACTTGGCAGCCCACCTGCCTTAAATCAAGTTGCGCAGAGGAATTATGAGAGTCGTTAAAGTTAGCATACTGATTCCTAATTACAATTTTGCTCGTTACTTGCCGGAAGCCATTGATTCGGTTTTGACGCAGGATTTTCGCGATTATGAACTGCTCATTGTCGACAACTGCTCGACCGATAATTCCGTCGAAATCATCCGCAGCTACACCGCCCGCGATTCCCGCATCAAGCTCGTCGTCAATAAATCCAATCTTGGAATGGTGGGGAACCTGAACAAATGCCTTTCGCTGGCCCAGGGTGAATACATTAAATTCGTTTTTGCCGACGACCTGCTGGTGGGGGGACAGGCTTTGGGTGAGTTGGTGCGCATGCTGGACCATCACCGCTCGGCCGTCGCCGCAGCCTCGGCGCGCAACATCATTGATCAAGACTCCCGCTTCATCTGCCTCCGCAATGATTTGGGCAAGAGTGGCGTCTACAATGGGCTTGAAGTGATTCTGAAGTGTTTGGAAAAGAACGCTAATTTGGTGGGTGAGCCTTCCGCTGTTTTATTTCGCCGGTCTGCCGCCGCCCGTGGATTCCATCCAGATTACAATCAAATCGTCGATTTGGAAATGTGGATTCACCTCCTGCAAAACGGTGATATCGCTTACACCAATCGCCCGTTGTGCGCATTTCGACGGCATCCCGCGCAACAAACAGAATTGAACCAATCGGATGCACGCATCGGTCGCGAACAACTGACGCTCACGGCCGAAATCTCACGCCAACCCTGGTTCAAGTCTGCTGAATCCCGGAGGGCTCTTTTCACCCAGTTATATTCCCTCAAAAAGAAGCGGGGCTGCGACTCCTATTCCCACGACGTGGAAAATGAATTGATGAGCATGCTTGGATTGGCGCAGTATGCTCGGCTCTATATGCTTCATCGTTCCTCCCGCTCTCTGTTCAATGCCCAACGTTTTGTAAAAAAGCATATTCTCGGGCAACAAGTCTGATCCGGGTCCTGGATTACCCGTAACATCTCCGCCACAGCCTTCGTCGTAATGCATGTGAATGTTCTTAATTTCATTCTCTGCATTGGTTTGGTCCTGACAATCCCCGCCGGATATCTGCATGCAGCTGAGTCCAAACCGCCTGTTCACGATTTCCGCACCGATACCAACGAGGTCGAAACCATCAAATTCGATTGGAAGGACGAAAAGCGTGATCGCCTGGTGCCAGTTAAAATTTACTTTCCAAAATCGGGCAAAGGCCCGTTTCCGGTGATCATCTTTTCCCATGGTCTGGGCGGTTCGCGCGATGGCTATAAATACCTCGGTGAATATTGGGCCAGTCACGGCTATGTTTCCGTCCATCTCCAACATATCGGCAGCGATGATTCGGTTTGGCGGGACGTTCCCGCCGCCGAACGCATGAAAGCGTTGCAGCGCTCGACTCTTAACCTCCAAAACGCCATCAATCGTCCGCAGGATGTCAGTTTTGTCATCAATCAAGTGGAAAAGCTCAATAAGGATGACAAAGATTTTAAGGGATGGCTTGATTTGGCCCGTATCGGTATGGCCGGCCACTCCTTCGGTGCTTATACGACTCTGGCGATTGCCGGGGAAGTTTTTGTCACCCTCGCGGGGGAGCGATCAGCTCCTGATCCGCGAGTGAAAGCTGCCATTGCCATGAGTGCTCCTGTGCCACGCCTCAAATCCCAGTACGACGTCGCTTTCAGTAAAATTAAAATCCCGTGCTTCCACATGACCGGCACGAAGGACAATAGCCCGATTGGGGATACCAAGGCGGAGGACCGTCGCGTTCCCTTCGATCATATCAACGGCGTGGATCAATACCTGATCACCTTCGAAGGCGGTGATCACATGATTTTTTCCGGCCGTCCGCGCGGGTTGGCCGACGATGGCAAAGATGCCATCTTTCATAAACTGATTTGCGAGAATTCAACCGCATTTTGGGATGCTTACCTAAAGGGGGATGCCAAAGCCAAGGGTTGGCTTGCGGCTGGCGGTTCAGAAAAGATTCTTGGCCACGATGGCAAAATGGAAAAAAAGCTGGCCGGAAAAGCCGACCAGCTCAAAGTTCAGAAATAGCCTGTTCCTCAGGTCTCTGGGAATTACTACTTATTGCTTTGCATGATGTTGATGCCCATGGCCCGTTCGACTCGGGCGCGTGCCACATCGTAATCGTGCAAAGCCTGCACCAGGGTTGAGCGTGCCGTCGTCAGTGAAGTTTCAGCCTGCAACACATCCAGCTGCGTGCCCGTTCCTGCCTCACTGCGTGCCGTAGCTAAACGCAAAGCCTCCTCCGCTTCCTCCTGCACCTTCTTCTGCGATTCCAAGGTCTCACGGGCCTGGATGAAGTTCGAATATTGGGTGCGGACTTCGAGTTCGATGTTCCGCGTTTCATTGTCCACGTCCACCATGGCACCTTGGTGTTGCGCCTGGGCTTGTTGCACTCTCCCCTTCGTCAGCCAACCATCCCAAATGTTCCAGGTGAATTGAATTCCCGCCTGCGCACCATTCACCACACGGCCCAGATCGTCACTAAACTGCGTATTTCTCCCGCTATAGCCGGCGAAAGCCTGAACACTCGGCTTATAACCCGCTTTCGCACTGATCACATCCTCATTCCGCAGGCTTTCCGTTTTCTGCAAGGCCGCCAGTTCGGAACGGTTCTGCAATGCCTTGGCGACTGCCACCGGCAGGTTAATCTCGTAAGGTTCGGCATCGAGCTTGTCCGTGAGAGTCAATGGAATGTCCTCAGAAACAGTCGGCGGTACGCGGTAGCCCAAAAGATTGACCAAATTGTTTTTGGAAATGCGATAAGCGTTGCGCGCCTGGATCAACCTTGGGCGCTCATTTGCCACGGACACTTCTGCCCGCAACACGTTGAAGCGCGGCACTGTGCCTGCCTCATAACGCTTGGTCTGGTCCTGTAATTCCTGGGTCAGCAACTTAACTGATGCCTCTTCCACGACGATCTGTTCTTCGGCCTGCAGGATGTCGTAGTAAGCGACACGAACCTGGAGCAACGCATCTGCCACAACGGTCTGGTACTGGAGCAGGGCCTGCTCCTTCGTCAGCTTGGCAGACCTGAGCGCCGAGGTGATCCTTCCGCCTTCATAAACACTCTGAATGATTTGGATGTTCGCGGCCCATGATTTATCCGGGAAGGTAACGAAAATGGGCGCTCCAAAAACGGGGAAGTTTTCGGTGGCTGCATTAAACGTGAAATTTCCGGTTGACCTAATGACTGGCAATGCCACGGCACGGGTCTGGACAACCAAGCCATAGGCTGCCTCCAGGTTGCTCTGGCCTCGCAGGATATTGCCATTCTGTTTCAACGCCAGGTTCATGGTTTCGGCGAGAGAGAGGGGCCCCGAAAGCCAGGCCGGAGCTTGGTTCGTTACCGTTGATTCCGTGCTCCATGCGGGCAGGGAAGTGGCAGTGCAAAGAGCTGCCGCAAGAATGAATTTAAAATGCTTCTTACTTCTAAATAATTTCATATTCCAGTTGTCAGCATCTGCTTAAGGGATCTTTGCCACCGCTGTCGGCTCAGGACGTTGTATAAATACATCCATTTGTTGTCCGACATAAAGTGGTGTCGTGGGACGATCAAATTCAAAAATGATTTGCAATACACGTGTGTCCACCCGCTCGGCACTGTCACCCGTCAACGAACGTTTGGGAACCACATATGGCTCGATCCGCACGAAGCGTAACGGAATTGGGTTCTTCGTGTCACCTTTCAAAAACGCAATCGCCGGCTGATTGGCTGCCACTAAAGGGGCATTCTGCTCATCCACATCGGCACGGATCTGCAACTTTTCCGTTTCGCCGAGAATCATCAAGGGCTCGGTCGGCGTTGTGCCAGCATATTCTCCCTCACGCACGTTCACCTGCAGAATGGTGCCATCTCTTGGCGCCCGCACAGTTAGGATATCAATATTTGTTTTCGCCAGTTCAACCTGGGCCGCAACCGCTTTAATATCCGCCTCAATCTTCGCCACCCGCGCTTGCATGCTGCGCAGGGCGAATTCCTTCCGGTTGCGTTCATCCACCGAAGCCACATTCTGCTTCGCGAGATTGTCAGTGCGTGTGAATTGGTCCTCATTATCCGCCAGCAACACCTTCTCGGATTGCAGCGACGCTTTCATTGCCTCGAGTTGCGCCTCCATCGTGACCAATTGCGCGCAAGCTTCGCGGCTGTCCAACTGGATGACCGGGTCGCCTTGCTTCACCTTGGAACCGATCTGCGCGTTCACTTTTTGAATCAATCCACCCTTCGGCGCTCCGATTTTCACATTTTCACGGGAAGCCTCAATAATCCCCGTTCCCGCCACGGAATTCGTATATGGCGACCGCGCTGGTTCCGCGAGCGGCGCCGGAGCCGCCGGCACCTGGCGCAATTTGTTGACCAGCAGCACCGTGCCGACAATGCCGGCGACGGCGAGGTAAAAACTCAATCTTTTGAATAACATAAATTAGTGTTCTCCCTTCTGTTCATATTGACTGTAACTCTCATGCACACGTTGCACCCGGCCGTCTTCCATTTCCGTCATCCGGTCGGCATATTTAAAAACGCGGTTGTCATGGGTCACGACAATGACACAACGATTCGGACTGCGGCCGATATCGCGCAAAAGCTCCATGATCTTCCCGCCGGTATCCTTGTCCAAAGCCGAAGTCGGCTCATCGCAAATCACCAGCCTTGGATCGTGAACCAGGGCTCGCGCAATGGCCACGCGCTGCTGTTGGCCGCCCGAAAGCAGGCTGGGACGATCGTTTCCGCGGCCGGCCAGGCCCAATCGGTCGAGCAACTCGGACGCCTTTTTCTCTGCTTGGGAACGGCTGACGCCATTGATCAACAAAGGCACGCTCACATTTTCCACCAGGCTCAAAGTCGGAATCAGATTGAATTGTTGAAAAATGAAGCCGACGTTCTTCTTGCGAAATTCGGTGACATCCCTGTCTTTAAGTCCATGCAAGGGTGTGCCGAATACATCGATTTCCCCACCGTTGAATGCGAGTGTGCCCGCGATCACGCTAAGCAGAGTTGTTTTGCCACATCCTGAAGGACCGACGATCATGAGCATTTCACCCATGCGAGCGTCAAAGTCCACGCCTTTCAAGGCCGCCACCTTCGCCTCGCCTGTGCCGAACGTTTTGGTCACGTTGCGGACATGCACGGCGAAACCGTTTGATTGTCCATTAGTATTAGCCACGGAACACCACCGCTGCTTCGAGTTTATAGATTTTGCGAATCCCCAGCAGAGCTGCGAACACGCAGATGAAGAGGATCACCACTAAAGTAACCAGGGGAAGTTGGTAGGGGAGCAGGAACGGCGGTTGGCCCGTTTTCAGTACCATTAGACCGAATAGGACTGTCAAGCCTACTCCCAGGCCATAACCGATGAATCCCACCGTCAGCGCCTGCACCATCAGCATGCGAGCCAGCAACCAGTTGCTCGCGCCCATCGCTTTCAGCGCGCCCAGATTCCTTAGGTTCTCCAGCACGAATGAATAAAAGGTTTGTCCGCACACCACCATGCCCACAATAAATCCCAGAATAATGGTCGTGCCGAACGAAGCCGGGATACCGGTGTTCTTAAAGAACCAACGTATGGTGGAGGCGTTGAACTCTTTTTCGGTATAGGCCTTTAAAAGTGTTTCCTTCTCGATGGCTCGGGCGGTCTGTTCAGCTGTCCAGCCGGGCTTTGGCTCCGCTAAAACAATGCTGAGCATTTTTCGGGTCTTCGGGGCAAATTGGAGCGCCTCATCATAGGTGGTGAACACATAGGGATACCCGAAGAAATGACGGTCAGTTTTGCAAATGCCAATGACGCGCGCTTCGCGATCATTGATTTCAAATGTATCTCCAATCCCGATTTTGTGTCCCTTCGCCAAGCTTAGTCTTGCCACCGCCAGTTCGTCGATCATAACAGTGTTTGGGAGTCTCAGGTCTTCCAAATGTCCACTTAAAATAATGGGCGGCCTTCCCACCAGGGTGGCTGAATCCAGGCCAATCATTTCCACAGGCTTGAAGCTTCCATCCGCAACGCGCGCCTGGATCACCCCGGTGTATAATGGGACTGCATAAGCAACCCCCGAAACACTGCGCACCCGGTTCACATCGGTATCGCGCATCGGCTTGATCTCGTTGATCTGTTCCACCTTCGGATCAACCACCCAGATCGAGGCGCGCATGTTGCGCATATGACTGGTGGTCCAGGAGAGCAGCCCGAAGAAGACGGCACATTGCTGAGTCATGAGGAGCGAGGCGAATGTCAGGCCGCCCACCAGCATAATGTATTTGGAGCGATCCCCCAGGAGCATTTTCAGCGCGAGGTGATACATAATTATTTCTTTTTTGATTTCGCAATTTCAGCGATGGCCGCGAGCGAAAAGCTGGTGATATGATCCGTGAGTTCTTCAATTTCACTGGCATCAAAACTTAAATTGGGAAACACGCGCATGACCACCGGGCGGCAGTGATGATAGAACAACACCTGGCTGACCACACTCATGCCGCAAAGGCGTATTTTCTTTTCGCTCAAGCGCGTCCCCCCCAATTCCTGGATGATGGACATTAATTCATTTTTCATCGGAGTAATCTCCTCCTGCACAATCACGTCGAGGGCTCCGGAAGGCTCGATCATCTCGCGCGCCATCATCTTTCCGTGGCGCGATTCTGGTCCCTGGGAAAAAATTCGCAGGAGAAAGGAATGAATAAAAACCCTCAATCGCTGCTCACCCGTCGCCTTCGCGGGCAATCCGAAATTTGGGGGGTATTTCTGTTTGGAAGTCTTAAAAGTTTCCTGCAAGGCGGCGCGATAAAGCTGTGCCTTGTCGCCAAAGTGATAATTTACTGCGGCGATGTTGGCCCCCGCACGCTGGCAAATTTCCCGCACCGTGGCCGCGCGAAAGCCGACTTCAGCAAAGACCTCGCTGGCAGCCTCAATCAACTGCCTTCGAGTTTTTGCCTGTGCTGCATCATCGGAATGTGTGGACTTTGAATCCATGTTTCAAACACATATTTAAAACAGCTGTTTGAAAAGTCAATGCTTTTTTGATCGCGATTTTGGAAATGATTTGCCGCCCTTTCCTCAACACGGCATGTTTTCTGGCAGCAATGGTTTCAAACGTGCAAAAGCAAAACCGGGCCAGGTTCCCATTTGTTTACCTGAACATCGCAACCACCGCGGACGGAAAGCTGGCGCCGGCCAATCGCAAGTTTGTTCCGTTTGGCAGCAAACGTGATCACGACCATTTACTGGAACTGCGCACTGAAGCGGATGCGGTGATGTCCGGCGCACGCACTGTCGATCTTTTTCCAGTAAACATGGGGCCGGGCCCCGCCAAGTACCGACGCATGCGGCTGAAAAATGGACTGGCGGAATACAATCTACGCATTGTCGTGAGCGGTTCAGGATCGCTCGATCCGCGTTCCGAAATTTTCAAACATCGTTTCTCTCCCATCATCATTTTAACCTCCGAAAGGGCTCCGGAAAGCAGGCTAAAAAAGCTGCGTGCACTCGCAGACGAGGTAATGGTCTGCGGAGGGAAGGAAGTCGATTTTAAGGCAGCACTGTCATGGTTGCGGGAAAAGTGGGCTGTCACACGGCTGCTGTGCGAAGGGGGAGGGGAGGTCAACGACGCCCTGTTTCGGGCCGACCTGGTGGACGAAATTCATCTTACCTTATGCCCCTGGGTCTTCGGCGGAAGAAACGCGCCGACCATGGCTGATGGGAGAGGAGCCCGAACGCTCGCCGACGCGAATCAAATTAAGATGAAGTCAGAGAAACGCATCGGCGACGAATTGTTTTTGGTTTATGAGGTCTTGAAGCGGGCGCGCCGCGGCATTTGACTATTTTTGGAGTGTCGCCTTCATTGTCATCTCGTCCAAGCCCGGCTTCAGCAGGCGTGATACCGGGCAGCCTTCCTTGGCCTTGGCCGCGGTTTGCTCAAACGTTGCCTGATCCACGCCGTCAACCATCCCGGTTGTTTCCAGGTGGATTTTCGAAATTTTGAAACCGGCTTCGGTTTTCGCCAGGGTGAGCGTTGCCTTGGTGCGGACTTCCTTTGGAGGATGACCGCCATCGGCAAGCAATTTGGAAAATGCCATGCTGAAGCAGGATGCGTGTGCTGCTGCGATCAATTCTTCGGGATTCGTTCCCTGTTTTTCATTCTCGAAACGAGTCTTGAACGAGTAAGGTGTATTCTTGAGCACACCAGTATCGGTGGAAGTTGAGCCCTGACCGTTTTTCAAATCACCCCTCCAGGTTGCTTCCGCCGAACGCTGTATATCTGCCATAAATTATCCCTTTGTTTTGGTTATATAAAACCCGTTTATTTCAACTCCGGCTTCATGCTTAACTGACGATTGGATTTTTCACCAGTTAAAAGCTCGGTGCAGGCACTGGGGTAACCACCCTATTTTCCTTATCCAGAGTGACGCCTATCCTCTCAGCGCTATCCTAACTCTACCGGGTTCTGTCACGCTTTTTAGGACAGGCAAGTGAAGTTGATCCATACAACACCGTATGAAAATCTTCATTCAGCATAAACGAACCTCGCTGTACCTGACCAGAAATAACGAGTGGGTGAAATCTTCGAATGAAGCTGTGGATTTCCCCAGTTATGATATAGCAGTTGCGTTTGCCTCCGAGCATGACTCAGCCAACCTCCAGGTGATCCTTAAATTTGCGGATTACCCGTACAACATCAGTCTCCCCATGCAGAAGCAACCTCCCCGAACTTCCTTACAAATTTAAGGGCGGACGTAGTAGAATACCCCATGGTCTGTTCAGTCAAAATAAAGTATTCATGTATTGTCTGTTAGTTCCTTATTCACTAATCATGGGTTGAGGGATCACAGGCGAGCGACCTCTTTAGTGGGGCCGCTCTTTTTTTCCCCTCATCTGTTGCCCGATCTGCGATTCTGAGTAAGCTCTTTTCCCCATTGTTCGACCTCTGGACGGAGTTAACTTGTGTTAGTGTCTCACTACGACCAGCTTTCGCTGGATCTATGTTGGTGGACGAAACTGAAAACATAAGGAAGTTACATGAAGTCTAAAACACTATTGCAAGCAATTGCCATCTGCGCGAGCCATTCATTGTTGGTCGCCTCGTTGCTGGCCGCTAATGCTAATAATTCGAGCAGTTCCACTGCGGACTCCAGTTCATTGGGACAGGGAGCACCCGCGACTGCTTCGTCATCAGATTCTTCCACCGGTTCTTCGCATATGTCTCATCGCTCCGAGCGCTTGAGTCAATTAATGGGAACGACGGTGAAAAATGCGCAGGGCGAGACTCTGGGTCAAATCAATGATTTCGTCATCAATCCCATGTCCGGACGGATCCAATTTGCGATCATTTCCCTGAGTGATCCTTCGCAAAGTGGAAAACTGACTGCGGTGCCCTGGACCCTGGCACGCATGAGCACAGAGCCGAACACTGTCATGCTGAATGTTGACAAGCAAAAGCTTGCCAGCTCACAGACATTTGATGCCACGAGCTGGCCTGATTTCAGCCAGGCTGACTGGACTCAAAAAACTTATTCTTACTACGGGGTCCAGGAGCCTTCCTGGCGGGGAACCGGCGGACGCATTCCCATGGACGGCAATGCAACCGGGACTAGTTCCAGCAAGGACCGTGATGCCAAGCCTAATGCCGATAATGGCACGGCCCCAGACGGTCGCGGCACATTTAATCAAGGTCCTGATGTAAATCCTGACAATCAGGCCACACCCAACAATCGGGAGAAAAGTAATAATCCCTGATCAAAATCTGCACCGCGAGTCTGAATTGTGACTGCGCAGTTCAATCAGAAACCTCAAGGAACCGATTTCCTTGAGGTTTTTTATTTTTACGCACGTCCGGAAATGATCCTCCCTTTCGCAGTGGGTCCTGCCTACATCGAGGGATTTATTTTGGAATCCGGTTTAGGCGCGAGGTTGCGTGCCCGGTGGAGCAGGAGGCGGGTTGTTATTGGAGAGCAGCCGTTTGGTGGTCTTGAAACTGCTCTTAATCTTACCAACAAGTTTGCCGAACATCGACTTTTTCTTCTTTTTCATCATCGCAGCCCACGGCGTGAGCTCGACGGGATTGCTGCAGGCGGAGCATAACTTAATATAGGCGCCTCCGACGCGGCGCAGCTTTCGCACACAATGATCGCAAAAACATCTTGTGCAACTCGTGCATTCCCAGACCGCGTGCCGATTGCCATGATTCAAACAGGCGGCGTATCCGTCAGAAAGTTTGTCAGAGTGCACCGGGGCTGGAGCCTCTGGCCTGGGAAGTTCCGGAATTGCGAGCTGCACTACGGGAGCATCTAAAATCATCTCCACAGGGCCGATCTTAAGGGTTTGCCCGGAATAAAGCGCTGATTCTGTGATTGGATTCTTATCAACAAAGGTGCCATTGGTGGAATTTAAATCCCTGACGAAAACGAAGTTGCCTTCCACCAATACTTCGCAATGCATTTCAGAAACGCCAGGATCCACCACCAAATGGTCATTGGTCGCATTGCGCCCAAAACGATTAATCCCAGGTTTCAAGTTTATTTCCTGAACCTGTCTGTCACCTGATTTGATAAGTAGTTTAGCCATACTCAGAACCTCCCTTTGGTCCGGGATACTTTATGTCAGAATAATAATTAGGACCTCAAGATCTGTCGACAACAAATGTAGGCATTACGATTTGAGGACCGGAAGTTGGCCAAAATAGGGGTGGATAGAGGTTAGTTGTTATCATCCAAGCACTTACGAATTACTCGAACTAATTTGTGGGGATGGTACGGCTTCTGAAGAAAATTTAGGCCCTCCTTCAGGATAAAGTCTTTGCCTGCAATTTCTGAACTATAACCACTTGTAAACACCGCCTTTAGTCCGGGTTTTTCCGTTTGAATTTGTTCGGCCAAGTCGCGCCCACTCATGCCATCGGGCATAACCATATCGGTCAGGAGAAGGTCTATCCGATTTTTATGTTCTTTCCAAACCTCCAACGCCTTGGAACCTGAAACCGCATGCAGCACCTGGTATCCCCGGCTTATCAAAATTTTACACACCAACTCTCGCACCGCAGCTTCGTCTTCCACCACCAGAATGGTTTCCGTTCCGCCGCGAACTGCCTCTTCGAGCGGGGTTGTTCCATTCAACTTGGAACTGCTTTCGTTGCTGGCCAGGAGGAAAACCTGAAAAGTTGTCCCGACACCCGGAGAACTGGTGACTTCGATCCAACCTTGATGTTGTTTGACGATTCCATAAACAGTCGCCAGTCCCAAACCTGTGCCCTTGCCGATGGCCTTGGTGGTGAAGAATGGTTCAAAAATATGTGGCAGGTTCTTCGGCTCGATGCCGCATCCGGTGTCTGATACCTTTAAGCAGACGAAGTGGCCCGTTCTTCCTTCCGGATGTTCATTCATCTCCAAGCCGGTAATCTCCATGCCGAAAATTTTGACAGTGAGTTGTCCCCCTCCGCGCATGGCGTCGCGAGAATTCACGGCCAGGTTGAGGAGCACTTGTTCCATCATTCCTGAATCTGCATGAACGAGGGGAAGGTTGGGAGCGTAATTGAATTGCAGTGCAATGTCCTCACCCAGGATGCGGCCCAACATTTTTGTCATGTTGCTGACGACCACATTCAGGTCCAGCAGCTTGGGCTGCATCATCTGCCGCCGGCTGAAGGTAAGCAGTTGGCGTGTCAGCCCGGCCGCGCGGTCTGCTGCCTGCACAATCTGTTCCGCCGAGGTTATCATGAAATCCTCCAGCTTTCCGGAACTGCGCAAAAGCGAGGCGTGGCCCTGAATAACCGTAAGGATGTTGTTGAAGTCATGAGCCACTCCGCCGGCCAATTGTCCGATGGCATCCATCTTTTGCGAATGCCTCAACTGATCTTCGAGGCGCTTTTGTTCCGTAATGTCACGGAAGAGACCGAGCAGCAGCGGCTTTTGCCCGTGCACTTCCACATAGGAATTGGCACCTTCCAAATTAACAGTTTTACCCGAGCGAAAGGTTAGCTTGCGCTCGATGCGCCGGGCGACAGTCCGTTCCTGAAAGCGCTGGCGATAGAAGGCCAGCTTCTGTTCGAGGTTCTCGCCCACTGCATAGGTCACCGTGAATGGTTTGCCTTCCAATTCCTGCCGGTTCATTCCAACCAGCTTGCAAAATGCCTCGTTCACGGCAATGATGATGCCATTCTCATCGGTGAGCCTCATGCCGTCCACTGAGTTTTCCCACACAGAATGGAATCGGATCTCGGATCCTTTCAGAGCCTCTTCTGCTTCCTTCCTTTCGGAAATGTCACGAACGTGGAGCAAGAGGGCCGGCTTGCCGGAATAATCAATCTGGCTGGTTCTGACTTCGACGGGAATCACACGGCCATCCGAGGTTGAACTCAGACCCAGAACCTGACGTATCTCACCCGCTGCCAGTTTTTGAAAGTTTTGCCGAAACTTTTCGTGTTCTTCGGGAGGAACCAGTTCAGCCACATTTTTGCCAATCAACTGCCGGTAGGGCATTGCATGGAGCCAGCCGGCGGCAACATTCGCATCCAGCACCGTCCCGTTCACGTCTTCAACAAAAATTGCGTCTGGAGAATTTTCGAACAGGTGGCGGAACCGCCGTTCACTTTCGCGCAGCGCCTGCTCAATGCGAATGCGTTCCAAGGCGCCTCCGCAATAATCGGCCAGCGTCTGCAATGCCGCCAGGTCCTTTTCATCGTAGGCTTTCAACCGGTAGCTTTGGATCGAAAGAATCCCGATCACCCTCGTTCGATTCCGGATGGGAACAAACATCAATGAAGCCGAGGGGCGCGCCTTGTCTCCGATGGTTATACCATCATTTCCGATTGTGATGGGTTCCTGGCGAAGGATCAGCTCCGGACCATTATTGATGATCCTGCGCGTGCGGGTGGTTGGATGCTTGTCAATTTCAGTGCCCGAAATTTCAAGTTTTTCACCCCGGATCGTATCGATGGTCAGAACCGGATAGATTTTATCCTCGTCTGGCGAATACAAATTAAGTGTGCAGGCGTCCCACCCAAACAAATCATCCGCCACCTCCACGATTATTTTTGCAGCACCTTCCGAACCGGTGGCCGAACTCAGTTTTAATCCAAGCCGCGAAAGGACTTCATTATAATGTTCAACCCGGCGACGATCTGTGACATCGCGACAGTTCACCACCACACCGGAAATTTCCGGTTCATTCAACAGATTCCTGCCAATCGATTCCAAATAACGCCAGGAACCGTTTTTATGACGCACGCGAAATTCGGAAACCGTGGTGGTCTCGGGGTGTTGCAGACAATGCTCCAGGTCCTCGCGCACCCTGGCATGGTCGTCCGGATGAACGAGATTGAAGACACTGGTGCCAATCAGTTCCTGGGGAGCATAGCCCGCCACCCGTTGGATGGAGGGGCTGTTGTAAATAAAAACCGCTTGCTGATTGATGATCGTGACGATGTCGATCGCATTTTCTGAAAGCGCACGGAAATATTTTTCGCGTTGTGCGAGCGCGGCCTCTGCACGCAACCGGTTGGCACGTTCGCCCGCGACACTTAATGCGCGGCGAACGGCAGGAATCAGGCGTTCCGGCCAGTGTTTGAGGACGTAATCAGTCGCTCCAGCTTTGAAACCTTCGATGGCAGCCTCTTCGCCCATGGCGCCAGAAACCAGGAGGGTGGGAATGTCCGGGGTGTTTTGCCGGGCAAATTTGAGTGCGCTGATGCCGTCATAGGCTGGCAAACGGTAATCTGCGATGATTAGATCGAAGGTTTCTCGCGCCAAAGCTGATTCAAACTCTTCCTTTGTTTCTATGCAAACCACCTCGGCTTGGAAGCCTTCCGCCTGCAGCCTGGCTTGCACCAACTCGGAATAACTCCGATTGTCTTCGAGATGCAAAACCCGCAGAGGTGATTTCATCCCGGAATTTTTGCACGGTTCTTTTATCTGGTTCAAGATTTCAAGTGCGTATTTAGAACCTATTACGCACGTAAATGTTACGCGTGCGTATGAGAATGGTGACGTTCCGTCCTTTAAGGTCTGCCCCTCTTACTCCAATCCTCGAAAAGTCCAGTTTTTCCTCGGTGGGTACTTACCCCGTTTGTTGCCTTCCCGTTGGCAACTTAGGTTGGCTAACGGGTGTTTTAAATAAAACACGAACAAAGGATTGGTATGAACATATCAGATAGAAAAAATAAAATCAAAAATACGGTTGTAATAGCATCCTCCCTGCTTTTAGTGGCAGGATGCTCCAGTACGGGGAGTCACGCCAAGTATCAAACGGAGCAGGCTCCAGTTTACAGTTATAATGAGTCAACTACCCAAGCTGCCTCAATGGGCGCCACGGGAACCAGTGCTCAGACCCAGACTGGTGCTGCAATGGGTGGTGAAACCGCCGGCCAGACGGTAATTCCCTTGGAAAAGGAAACCGTCCAAATTGGAACTCAGCCGGTTAATACTGGCGGTGTTCAACTCCGTAAGGTCGTTCGAACCGAGACGGTTACCCAACCCGTCCAGGTACGAAAGGAATCCATCGTGGTGGAACGTATCCCGGCTGGCGCTACCGGCGCTCAGTATAGCCAGGGAGGCGGAGGGACTAATTCATTGAGCACACCCTTCCAAGGCGGCGAATTGGTAATAAACCTGCAGGACGAGACACCAGTGATCCATACCCAGACGGTTCCAGCGGGTTCTGTTGTTGTTCGCAAACAAGTGAGCACTCAACCCATGAATGTTCAGCAGCAGGTTCGGCGCGAGGATGTGGTCGCTGTGCCCATAGGCAACACACAGGCTATCACCATCTCGAGCAATGTAACGGCTTCTTCTCAAAACGAGGCTGTCGGTGCGGCTCCGTCAACGTCCGGTCAATCCACCGGGGCAGCAGGTTCGGGTGCCATTACTCAACTGAATCAACTCTCAACAACCGCCGATCCCACCTCACTTGCCGGCCAGACGGTGAACATCAGTGAGGCAAAAGTGCAACGTGTGATAGGCGATCGTCTGTTGGTCTTGCAGGGGAGTGACAGTGCCAAACCTGTGTACGTCGTAATGTCACAACCAATGCCCAACATTACCGCTGGTCAAACGGTTTCCCTGAACGGAACCGTTCAGCAGGTGCCTTCCTCACCCACCAGCCTGGGATTGGATCAACAAGGCAGCCAAATGCTGCAGGACCAACAAATATTTGTTCGGGCCTCGAGTGTTACTCCAATAAGCAAATAAAATACCGGAGACTTGGCTCAAGGCCTTTGACGTATTCTCATGGTCAGAGGCTGGAATCGATTTGTTCCAAAGCCGGCAAAGGCGGCAGCTCAAGTAAATTAAGCTGCCGCCTTGAACAAATGCGGAACCTGGCAGGGCTTCTGGTGTTTTAGTGGGAGGCCTTGGGGTAACGCGGTAGGCTTGCCGGACCTATTGTGTTTCCCTGCTCGCCATTCTGACCCTGGGTGACCCCGAGTTCATTTGGCTGGCCTCCACCCATGGCTTTCTGGCGGTTTTTCTCTTCGTTAATCCTGTCCATCCGACGCTGACTGCGACGGCGTTTAATCCTCTCTTCCCGATGATTGGATATGTTTTGCGGGTTCTGCATAAATTCCTTTTTTTCCCGGCTTCGCTTGCAACCTTTGAATGTGCCGTTATACTTCCAATATCGAATAAACGCTCCCGAGTCGCAACGGGTGGCCTGAGTTTTCAAAACTGAATAAATTTAGGGGAACACCCTATTTCCATCCACCCCGTCCAAGTTAGAATTTTTTTGTGGACCCGAGACAGGTTGGCTGGTGGTTGGGTGATGCGGGATACATTTGGTTTGAACAGCCAGCCGGGATTCCAGAAGAGAAATTTATCTTCAGAAAACAACAATTTACGCAAGCGACTGAGAACGGAATGGAAAACGAGCCTTTTACAATTTTGGTGGTTGAAGACAATGCAGAAGAGGTAATTCTGCTTCAGCGCGCTTTCAAAAAAACCGGCATGGATATCGCCGTTCATTTTGTGGTCAATGGCGAGGAGGCGATCGATTATTTGAGTGGCGCAGACCGGTTCAACGACCGGATCACCTATCCGGAGCCTGACCTGGTGGTGATGGATTTGAAGATGCCCCGGAAAGGCGGCTTTGAGGTTCTGGAGTGGTTTAGGAATTTGCAGGAAGGCGCTTTAATCCCGGTGATTGTCCTTACTTCATCTGATCGCGAATCGGATATTCAGCGCGCCTATAGTCTGGGTGCGAACTCTTATTTTATCAAACCCACCAGTTTTGAAGAATTTCGTGACATGATCAAAGTGGTCTATGATTACTGGGCTCTTGCCAGAAGGCCAAAGCCCCTGGTCGTACGGCATTGAAGGTTTTAATTTTATTTTTCTCGCCGATGGAATCCTCCTTTGCTTCTTTTTTCATCACGGTAGGAAGAGTCACATTCGGTTTCGGGGTTACTCCCCATTCATTCTAAATTTCTGCATGTTAGGTATTAAAGCATGAGCAAAACCTACGTGATTCATTGGGCGTCCAGGATCAACGGACGAATGGGGAAGGGCACCACCCTTTTTGAAAAACAGGAAGCAGAACAACTGGTCAAGGAACTCAATCATGATTTTCCGGATATTCACCACGAAATGGTGGATAATGGTAATGAAAGTCAGCCAGTTCATCCACCGGAGCCGGTAACAGCGTGCCAGGCTTGAGGATATAAACTGCACAAGGAAAATACCAACGGGTCAGAAAGCAAGGTTTGCAGAGTTCAGACTCTGAACCTTGCTTTCTTTTTTATGATGCGGCGGACGGAGGAAAATCTTTGTAAAGCATTAGATTTCGTTTTTTGATCCTGAATAATGGCGTCCGGCTTGAATGCTTCCTCTTCTTCTGGAACAGTGTCCTTGCCTGGCATTCACCGGCAAGATTTAACATGAATCCGGAATCAACACCTGCGTCCCCGCACAAACGGCGGGTTCGTTATAGCGGCAGACATCCCCGTCGCTTTGAAGAGAAGTACAAGGAACTCAATCCCGAGCGCTACGGGGCTGAGGTGCAAAAAATTATTGAAAGTGGCAAAACACCTGCCGGAAGTCACCGATCCATTTGCGTACGTGAAATTATGGAGGTCCTGGCTCCCAAGCCAGGGGAGATTGCAGTTGATGCCACCTTGGGTTACGGCGGTCATGCACTGGAGATTCTCCGCGCCATTCAGCCTGGCGGGCGATTAGTAGGGTTGGACGTGGATCCAATGGAAATGCCGAAAACCGAAACACGCTTGCGTTCGGTTGGTGCTCCCGCGGAATCATTAATTATCCGGCGGTCAAACTTTGCCGGCCTGCCGCAGGTGCTCGCTGGCGAGGGGATTCCTGGAGCGGATATCATTCTTGCGGATCTGGGTCTTTCCTCGATGCAGATCGATAATCCTGCCCGTGGATTTACCTTTAAGTTCGAAGGGCCTTTGGATTTGCGGCTGAACCCGGAGCGTGGCCGCCCTGCCTCGGCATTGCTTGCCACGCTCAAAGAGCCTGAATTGATCCGCATATTACAGGACAATGCCGATGAGCCGGATGCCGGTTTGCTGGCCAAAGGCATCCTGCAAGCCCAGTTGAGGTACCCGATCACCACCACAACCGGGCTGGCGGAGGTAATTCGAGAGGCTTTTCGGTCAGCACACCGGAATAAAACAAAAGATGAGGCGAATACATCGATTCGTCGTGTTTTCCAAGCGTTGCGTATAGCTGTTAATGACGAATTTGGCGCGTTGGACATGTTTTTGCGGAACCTGCCAGGATGTTCAAATTCGGGCGGACGGGTGGCTATCCTAACCTTCCACTCGGGCGAAGATCGTCGGGTGAAAAAGGCATTTCAGGATGGGAAAAGAGCAGGGGTTTACTCCAGTATTGCCGAAGAAATTATCCGTCCCAGCCGTGAAGAAACCCGCTCCAATCCGCGGGCTTCGTCAGCGAAACTGCGTTGGGCGATTCGCGCTTGAAATAGTATTTTAGACCGCCCGGTTGCAACGCGGATGCGGCGAGGTTGCCGAACTGCGAAAAAACTATCGCGCCACGCCGCGACATTCTCCCGTTTTGGGGTTAAATGAGACAGCGCTAACGTAGGCTTGTGGACCAACTGTAATTTTGTAACCCAATAAAGCCAGGTAATCGACCTCTGCTTTGGGCCAACTATTTTCAATTTCCACACTCATATTTCCTTCATTATGCAAACGGGGTGCAGCGATGGCTTCATCCATCGATTTTTCGAGTGCGACATAGTTGGTTAGAAAACCGAGAATGGAATTCGGAATCGTTCGGCCACCCGCTCCACCCACGGCAAGCACCGGTTTCCCTTTTCGCGTTACAATACTGGGGCACATATTGTGCAGAGGTCTCTTTCCCGGAGCCACGGAGTTTGGGTGACCCGGTTTGGGATCAAATCGCCACATGCCGTGTCCCAGCACCAGCCCTAATCCCTCGATGGTTACTTTGGAACCAAACGCCCCGCCTTGAGTTAATGTCATCGCGACCATGTTCCCAGCGCTGTCGACGGCACTTAAGTTCATCGTCCCATCATCGATAACCTCGGGGGTGTGAATGGAGAGAGGTTTTTTGTCTTTTACCGTTTTACGGACCTGATTCGCCAACTCGTGGGCATAATCGCGGGAAAGAAGGTGTTTGATGGGCACTTCCACCTGTTCCGGGTCACCCAGCAACGCAAGGCGATCCCGCCAGCTCAATCTTAGAGCTTCCAGAAATGCATGAGTCCTCTCAGGCTCAGACCGCAGTTTCTTCCAACCCATTTCCTGGAGAATATTCAATATCTGAACAATGGTAAGACCACCTGCAGTAAGCGGGGCTGTGTGGATGGTCAGGTTGCCCCATTTGAGCGATAATGGTTCCACTTCACGAGCCCGGTATTCAGCGAGGTCTCTGGTCGTAACCAATCCACCATTCTTCTGGAACGCATCCGCGATTTTGCGGGCTAGTTCGCCATCATAAAACGCATCGGCTGAGTTGCTTTCAGCCAGGGTTTCCAACACTTTCGCGAGGTCTGGGTTTCTAAAAATTTCGCCTTCCTTCAGCGGTTCGCCATTTTTTAAAAACAATCCGGCGGAGCCAGGGAATCGGCGCAGAGCAGGAGCGGTGCCGCGTATCGCCCTGGCCATGCTGGCACTGACTGGAAAACCATTGCGCGCCAACTCAATTGCCGGGGCAGCCAGTTTGCTCAAAGACCTGGTTCCGTAGCGTTCCAACGCCAGTTGAATTCCGGCCAGCGTTCCGGGGACACCAGCCGCCAGCCAGCCAGTGCTGTTCAGGTTGTCTTTGACTTTTCCCGTTTCATTAATTTGGAACATGTCGGCGCGCGCGGCTGCCGGTGCCGCGCTGTTGTAATCGATGCAGGTGACCTTGTTGCTCCCGCCGAACGCGATGGTCATATGTCCTCCGTACCCAGCCAGACCGCATTTGTTATTGGCCGTTACACAGGTTACCAGAGCTGCCGCGACAACTGCATCAATGGCATTACCACCTTCCGCCAAAACTTTCATGCCCGCCCTGACTCCATCAGGATCACCCGAGACGGCCCCCGGATGATTGACAATTCCGGTTTCCCTGCCCCATGAGATTTCCGGTAACATCACGCTAGCTGCAATCGCTGTGCCGCCCAGTTTCAACACCTCGCGACGTGTGTACATTTTGCTCATGATCTATTCTTATGTGCTTAAGTAGTTCAACTTCCAAGCATAAAAGCGTCCTTCAATTCATGGTTGTGAGCAAGCGGGGGCTTGCGTTCTGGCTACCGTTCGAACCTTACCCAGGATTTTAACTTGTGGTCTGAACCAAAGGTGAGTTGCAGATGTTGGTCCGCGGTGGCGTGAAATGTATCGGGTAATGGGCTGTTCCAGAAAGCCGGTGTGCTGCTGGTATTTCCCTGGGAAACTCCGATGGTTCCTGGCGTGCCACGCTGGGTGATCCATTCGGCCATGATGGAGCCATCTTTCTGAGGCGTGGAATGTTGAGGAACACCTAAATCCTGGACAGCTTGGTTATAGGTGTAATTTCCGACGCGATGATCCCAGTTTGGTATTTCGGGAGTGGCGCACCCGGCCAACAGGAGCAGGGTGCCAAGGAGGGAAAGCAATCGGTTATTTACAATTATCACCGGGAAACTTTATCAAACGCAGACCTCCGCTGAAACACTGTAATTTCGGGACTGCGGGTTCACCTGGCAGATTGTCTCCATGATTGCAGCCTGCCATCAGAACCAAATGTGAGACGAAGATATTGGTCCGGCACCCGGGAAGTTTCGTAAGGCACCTGGCTTTCCCTTATGCCTGGAGTTACCTGCCCTGCATCCATGCCAAAGCCAACCGATCCAGGGCGTCCCTTCTGGGCAAGCCATTCGGCGACTCGTGTTCCGTCCGGCTTCACCTGGGTTGATTTTGGTGGCCCCAGTTCCGCCACGGCTTGATCATAAGTATAATTTCCAACCCGGCCGTTCCAGTTTGCGTGCGAGTTGGTGCTGCATGCAGTGAGAAACAGCAAGGACGCCGAAGTCAGCGCCAAAAACCAAACCTGAATCGAACTGAAAAAGCGACAAATCGTTGAAGATCGAAAGTTCATGGTGTGCTTAATTCCCTATACAGAGTTCCATCATCAGAGATTACTGTTCTTGGGTTTAAACCCGGGTCCTTAAAGTCGAATTTATAGAGAGTGTGCGTGCTCGGTTGAACGTCCACCACCACAGAGTTGGGAGACGTTTGTATAAGGGTGCGTTTCACCGGTTCCGGAAGACCGGCAACCACGCTTAATCCGGATGCATTGCCCCCGGTTTCACTACCACCCAGGCTACCAGGAGCTCCACCGGCAACGATGGTTGGCGGCGGCCTTGCTGTAGTAGCAGTAGCAGTTGTTGTAGTAGCAGTCGGATTGCTACGAATGGAGGTGATGCTTCGAACTGAGCCCTCACTCACGAGGGTTCCATCCTCCGCGATATAAAGGTTGGGACTCACGCCCGGATTGGCAAACTTAATTTCGTACACTTCACGGTTTGAACCAGCCACCTTATTGATATCGCGAATGTCAGCAGAACCTGCCTGAGATGTGATGGTTCGCTGCACCGCAGACGGCAGCAGCGCAAATTTGGTCCCGGGACTATTCGTTGTGTAAAGGGGATGCGTTTCGGCAACGTATTTTTCCTCCTCACTGGTAATGCAACCGGCTGCGAACAGTAAAAATGCCAGTAAACAGCAATATACAAATCTCATAGTGTTCCTTCCGTGAGAAAGTCGGTTGCATTAGCCATAAATTCTAATGGGGTGATTACCGCAGGTCCGAACAGGATTGGTCGTAATTGGAATCGAACACTTCCTCAAAGAGCGGACTTGAGAGCAGCGAGTAGCTATGGGACAGTGGGTTCATGTCGCCGAGGTACCTATTCCTGCTCTTTGGTATCATGCTGTCCGTCGTCAATGCAACCAAGGCGCAAACGCCTTCCTGGTCACAGTTCTTAAATTCTCCCGGCCCAAGCAGTATTCGTCATGATGACATTTACTTCACTGATCCTACGAATGGTTGGGCCAGTCAGAACAATTGGATTTACCGGACAACCAACGGTGGGATGAGTTGGACGACAAACCTTACATCGGGTGGGACACATTTCCGTTCGATTGCCTTTGCCACGCCACAGGTGGGTTTTGCAGGGAATCTGGGCCAAGGGTCTTACGATGGAGGGACCACTGATACCAATGTGCTTTATCGTTCCTATGACGGCGGAATTACCTGGGCCAATGTGCCGGGCTTTGCGGAAGCAGGCATGAAGGGACTCTGCTCAATCTTTGTTTTGGACTCGCAACATATTTATGGCGGCGGGAGAGTGCGTGGTCCGGCTTTTTTCATCAAAAGCACGGATGGCGGCACGAATTGGACCATGGTCAATCTGACAGCCCAAAACGTGATGAACGGGATCATGGACGTTTATTTTAAAGATCCCACCAATGGCTGGGCGGTGGGCATGGATACTCATTCGTTCAGCTCGCCACCTTACTACGGACGTATTGCCAGAACTACCGACGGAGGAGCAACCTGGACGCCAGTTGTCACCACCACGATTGCCAACTGTTACTTCTGGAAGATGTCCTGGCCGGCCACCAACATCGGCTACGTCGCTCTACAGCAGAATGGTTCCTCCAGCACCATTGTGTTTTACAAAACCACTGATGGGGGAAATAACTGGGTTTCCAACGGCATTCCACTTTCCTCGGTGGGAGCCGCCTCGTTTTATTTGCAGGGACTGGGCTTTGTAAACACCAACGAAGGGTGGATGGGCGGTTCGTCAGTTGCTCCTTACTCAACGTCCTTTCTGCACACCACAGATGGAGGAGCGACCTGGCAGGCAGCCGGTTATAGCAACACGTTTTTTATTAACCGCATCAGGTTTTTGAGTCCAACCCTCGGCTTCGCTTCGGGAGGCAACCTGCACATTTACAGCATTCCCCCGGCCATTACCAACCAACCTCAAAGCCAGACCGTTCTGGGTGGCACGAACATTACGCTTTCGGTTGGCACCGTCGGGACCAGCCCCTTGAAATACCAATGGCTCAAAAATGGAACCAACAATCCGGGTGCGACAACGGCTACGCTGGCTTTGAATAACCTCACCCGCGTTGATGCGGGAACTTATTCCGTCGTTATCACCAATGCCGTGGCGGGGTTGCAAAGCAGCAATGCTGTGGTTCATGTCCTGGTTCCGGAGAGATTGGGCGAACCGGTGTTGCTTCCTGGCGGCGAGGTAAGTTTGCAGTTTGCTGATGCAGATGGCGGTGCCTTGCTGACGACCAATGATCTTGCGACCTTTGAAGTTCAGGTCAGCACCAATTTGGTTCAATGGAGCGTGATTACCAACGCGCTCACGCTAACCAATGGGACGGTGGTGTTGCGCGATATCATAACCAGCGTACCCAGCCGATATTATCGCGTTTTGGAGCATTAAGTTTGGCATAAAAAACCTCTCACTTCAGGGGAAGCGAGAGGTTTGGTGAAGAAAGTTCTACTTCTTGATCAGACCGAGTTCAGTCGCCATCGCTTTTTCTTCCTTCAACTCATTGACCGTGGCATCAATCCTCGCTTGCTGAATTCGTTGATCGACAAGCCTTGGACGATTTCGGTTTTGCTGCCATTGCTGCGCACGGGGAAACCGCAGATGATGCCCTTTTCAATGCCATAGCTGCCATCGGAGCAGACACACAGGCTGTGCCAATCGCCAGCGGGTGTCGGACGCACGATGGAATGAACGCTGTCGATAATGGCATTGGCTGCACTCGCCGCGCTCCCTGCGCCGCGCGCCTTGATAACCGCGGTGCCGCGCTGTTGGACTGTGGGAATAAATTCGTTCTTCAACCACGTCTCGTCCTGGATGACATCCGTCACTGGTTTGCTGTTAATTCTCGCATTGTAGAAATCGGGATACTGGGTCGCAGAGTGATTGCCCCAGACGGCGACGTTTGAAACGGCGGTGATATCCACGCCGGCTTTGCGCGAGAGTTGCAGCCGGGCACGGTTTTCGTCCAGCCGGGTCATGGCATACCAACGTTCGCGGGGAACTTCCGGGGCATTGTTCATGGCAATGAGGCAATTGGTATTGCACGGATTGCCAACCACGAGGATGCGCACACCCGAGGCGGCATTTTTCTGAATTGCCTGTCCTTGTCCCGTGAAGATTTTTCCATTGATGCCCAGCAGGTCCTTGCGTTCCATGCCGGCTTTGCGGGAGACACTGCCAACGAGCAACGCCCAGTTCACGCCTTTGAAACCTTCGTCCAGGTTCGCGGTGGCAACGATGCCTTTGAGCAACGGATACGCGCAATCGTCCAGTTCCATCGTCACACCTTGCAATGCAGGCAAGGCAGGTTCGATATCAATCAAGTGCAGGATTACCGGCTGATTGGGGCCGAACAGTTCTCCCGTTCCAATCCGAAACAGAAGTGAATAACCGATGGCTCCGGCAGCCCCGGTGACAGCGACACGAATAGGTGCATTACTCATAATTTATAAAGCGCAAAATTATGAGTCCCGAGATTGCAGAGGCAAGTGGAATGTCGGTTGAAAAAGTGATTTCTGAAACAGAAGTATCTTTACCGCATTTGTAGAAATCGATTGAATCTGCTTCAAGGCTTCAGCCGGTCCAGCTTCACTGGCGCAGTCCACATCTTGAGCTTCTCGCCGTCGCGGGAGACGTAGATATTTAGGAGCCAGTTCGCGTTGTCAGGTTCGGAGAAATCCTGGCGATAATGTGCGCCGCGGCTGTCTTCACGCAGCAGGGCGCTGCGGGCGATGAGCTCCGAGGCGGTGAGCAGATTACGCAAATCGAGGGCTTGCTGCCAACCAAGGTTGAACAGGCGACCGCCTTTGGAGGCGATCTTCGAAGCACGTTCTTTCAGGATAGTGATATCCTGAATCGCCTGCTTGAGCTTGTCGCCATGGCGCACGATGCCTGCGCGTTCCCACATTACTTTTCCGAGTTCTTCACGCAGTGCAAATGGGTTTTCGCCCTGGTCGTGCGCGAGGAAGGCGTCGGCGGTATCGATGGCTTGCTTGATTTGCTCTTTTCGCGCTTCGACGTGGTCTGAGTCCTTTACCCATTGCACCACCGTATCGCCGATGCGAGCGCCATAGACGGTGGATTCGGCCACACCGTTGCCGCCCAAACGATTGGCTCCGTGCACTCCACTGGCGTCTTCACCAGCGGCGAACAAGCCAATGAGATTTGTGAAGCCATCGCGGTTGATGCGCACGCCGCCCATGTTGAAGTGGGCAGTGGGGCATACCTCAACCTTTTCGCGCGCCAAATCCGAGCCGATGCGCAGGCAACGGTCGCGCATGCCGGTGAAATTTTTCTCCACGAACTCAGCGCCCAGGTGCGAAACATCAATCCAGACACCGCCGTTCTCTGTGCCGCGTCCTTCTGAAATCTCCATGTAACCGGCGCGCGATACGCGGTCGCGGGTGGAACGTTCCTTGCGCTCGGGATCGTATTTTTCCATGTAGCGCTCGCCCTTGCCGTTGAAGAGATGTGCCCCGGCACCGCGCAAACCTTCTTCGAGCAAAGCGCCATTCAACCGTGAGCCGGGCACCACCAAACCGGTCGGATGGAATTGCACCATTTCCATGTCCATCAGATGGGCACCGGCACGAAAAGCCATGCCAAGGCCGTCACTGGTTTTTTCCTGGGCACAGGCGGAGCGCTGGTACATCAACGGCCCGGCTCCCGTGCAGAGAACCACGGCTTTGCTTTTGACAGTGATGTAAACGCCGCGTCGAATATCCAGCAATACAGCGCCAATCACCCGCTGGCCATCTTCCGTGGTGAGCAGTTCCAAGCCGCGTGTTTCCTGCAAACATTTGATGCCCGAGCGAAGCACTTGATCCCGCAATCGCGCCATGATCTCGATGCCGGTTAAATCACCTTTGTGCACCGTGCGATCAAACGTCTGGCCGGCAAACGCTTTTTGGTGGATACGTCCATCGGGAGAGCGATCGAACAAACAACCGATTTTATTTTCCAGTTCGAGGACAATACGTGGAGCATCATTGACCAATGTCCACGCGAGGTCCTGATCATTGATAAACCCGCCGCCTTTAACGGTATCCTCAAAATGGGCCTGCACCGAGTCCTTGGGATTCAGCACCACATTGTAACCGCCTTGAACCATGCGTGTGCAACCGCTTTTCCCGAGAAGTCCTTTTGAAACCAGAAGAATATCCGCTTTGGAATCACGCCAATAAGCATGTAGTGCGGCCATCAAACCGGCGCCGCCAGTGCCAAGGATCAGGATGTCAGTGGTCAGTTGTTCGGTCATACAAATCAAAAGTGTGCTGCGCTTATGCTTTTGGCGAGGTACCAAAGAGGCGTCCCAACAAGGAGCGAAATTGATGTCCCAGTGACAAACGCTTTAAGCGTTCAATGGAAGCCGTAGGAGAGATGCCGCGTGGGCAAACGTCACGGCAGTTGCCGAGAGTGTGGCAACGAAATGCTCCGGCTTCTCCACCAATAATGTCCATGCGTTCCTCCCGTGCGGCGTCACGTGGGTCGACAATCAGATTCAAAGCGCGGTGCAAGGCCATTGGTCCGAGATAACGCGGATGCAGCGTGACGAGCGAGCAGGCTGAATAGCAGGAGGCACAATCAATGCATTGTGGCTGGCGATCCAATGCCTTGCCTTCGGCACTGTCTTCCGGAATAACCGCAAAGTCCTTCAAGCCTTCCTTCGCGACGAGGTGGGGCAGGGAACGTTGGTAGGCGTTGAAGAAAGGTTGTAAATCCGTCGCCAGATCGCGCACGACCGGCAGATTGCGCAGGGGTTCAATCTTCAGTTCAGTGCCGACTGACTTGACCAAAGTACTGCAGGTGAGGCGTTCGCGGCCATTCACCACCATGGCGCACGAACCGCACATTCCAACGCGGCAGGAAAAACGAAACGCAAGGTCAGGCGCGTCGCCACGCTGAGCGGCGAACAGTGCATCGAGGATGCTGGCGCGCTCGCCGACTTCCACGCGATGCTCTTCAAAGTGTGGGGCCTTATCGCTTTCCGGCGTGAAGCGATGCACTTTGAGCGTAACTTTAAGCATGTCACTGATTATGTAGCATGCAGACTGAGTTGCAACCGGTTTTGAGTGGTTCTGTGGGAGGATTATGACCTACCTCGCGCAGGCTACTTAAGATTGAGGCCGTTGAATTGTTAAAACAGGATTGCAAACACTTTCGCCAGACCTACAATTACTGTCTAAATCTTCATGCTAAAAACATGTGTATCGAGAAGATAAATCCTAACTGCCTGCTCAGCCCCGCGGTCGGGCGGCAAGGTTAAGCTTTCATGGAAGTCCCCGAAAATTTCTACGGTCTGGTCGAAACCACCTGTCGCGACCTTTACATCCAGTCTCTCAAGCAAATTCCCGATGATGTGGTGGATGCCATTAAGCGGGCGGCAGCTCGGGAGACCAAGGAAGTCGCAAAGCGCATTTTCTCGCATTACCTGCAATCCATCGACCTGGGGCGTCAGAAGGACATGATGGTTTGCCAGGATACCGGCATCCCAATTTATTGGGTGGAGATCGGCGGCAATCTTCGGCTGGACGGTTCGCGTTTGACACAGGCCATCACCCGAGGGACGGAACGCGCGACTCGCGAACATCCATTGCGTTCCAGCATAGTCTCGCCACTCAAGCGCGAAAATCGCCAGACCAGCACGGGCGACCGGATTCCCATCATTCACTACGATTTCGTAGCCGATTCCGATGTGCTCGAGATACTTTTCATGCCCAAAGGTTCCGGTTCGGAAAACATGTCATTCATGAAGATGTTGGTTCCAGCCGATGGGATTAATGGCATCAAAAAATTTGTGCTGGAGCAGGTGATTGGAGCTGGAGCAAAACCTTGTCCTCCCACGATTGTTGGCATCGGCATTGGCGGTTCGTCCGATCTGTGCATGACGCTGGCGAAGAAGGCGACAACGCGTCCGCTCGGTTCCCCCAATCCAGATCCACAGATTGCAGCGCTCGAACAGGAGTTGTTCGAAGCCATCAATAAGACAGGCATCGGGCCGCAAGGCTTGGGCGGGAACACCACGGCCCTGGCGGTGCATATTGAATCGGCGTGGACGCACATCACCTGTAATCCCGTGGCAGTAAACCTCCAGTGTTGGCGGGCTGAGCGGCGTCGCGCCAAACTCTGGGCTGATGGACGTGTCGAACTGAGCTTTTAATTTCATGGCTGACTATCGTTTCAAAACTCCGTTGACCGAAGCCGATGTGCGGCAGTTGTCTGTTGGCGATTCGGTGACTCTGGATGGTGTGATTTTTGGTGTGCGCGACGGCAATTTGATCCGCGTGTTTGATCAACAGGTCGCACCGCCCGTCGATTGGCGCGGGGCGGCATTGTTGCACACGGCACCCAATGTGCGAAAGCTTGGTCCCGGCAAGTATGAGCCGGTTTCTGTGGGCACGACAACGAGTATGCGCATGGACCGGTTCACCGAGGGTTTGCTGCGCGATTATGGTGTGCGCGCGATTTTGGGCAAAGGTGGACTTTCAGAAAAGAGCGCGCAACTGATGGCGCAATATGGAGCTGTGTATCTTTCGGTGACCGGTGGAGCAGCGGCGTTGGAGACCTTGCAGATTGAAGCGATTGAACAGGTTTATTGGGAGGATTTGATGCCGGAGTGCATCTGGCAAATTCGGTTCAACGGTTTGGGACCGCTCACGGTTGGCATTGATGCCAAAGGAAATAATTTGCAACACGAAGTGCAGGCCGAAGCTCAAAAGCGGGCGGCGGAAATTCTCAAGCAGATGGGAGTGGCATGAAGGTACGCAACTTTCAGAGTTATCGCGGCACCTGGGCGTGGCTGACGCAACGTATCAGCGCCATTGTGTTGTTCCTGCTGATTCCCTTGAAGATTTACAGCGGTTGGGCGGCGAAAGGGAAGGTCTATTTTCCTGATTGGCTGGGTTCGAGTCGGAAGGTTCACTTCAACTCTGCGATTGATATTCTGCTGTTGCTGGCTTTTCTGCTGCACGGGTTCTACGGACTGCGGGTTATCCTCATAGATTTTGGTATTATCCGGGAGGATAAGTTTTTTTGGAGGACGTTGGCGGCAGTAGTGGCGCTCTTCGCGGTGGCGGTTTATTACGTTTACATTCGCGCGGAGTAGGTGCTCCTACTCAGCCCGATTTTCCGCGGTGGGAACAGCCAGTGGTTGAAGATTTTCTGCTTCCGCAGATGCCCTTGAAGGGCGTTTATTGTCCAGGACTTCGGCGGCCTTTTTCTCGTCGAATTCCTTTTCCCATTTGGCAATCACGACTGTGGCCGTGCCATTGCCGATGAGGTTCGTGGTGGCGCGTGCGGAAGCCATCAATTGATCGACGCCGATGATGAGGAGCATGCCTTCGACGGGAATGGTTCCCAGAGCTGAAAGGGTGGCGGCCAGGGTGATGAAGGCGCTGCCTACGACAGCAGCGGCACCTTTGGAGGTGATAAGGCAAACGAGGATAACGGCCAGTTCCTGCCACATGGTGAGATGGGTGTTGGTCGCCTGCGCAATGTAGAGGGCGCCAAAGGTGAGATAGATCGAGGAACCATCCAGATTGAATGTGTATCCCGCTGGTAACACCAAGCCCACGACGGGCTTTGAACAACCGAGAGCTTCCATCTTCGCCATCATCCGTGGAAATACCGGTTCGGAAGAGGCGGTGCCGAGCACAATGAATATTTCCTCGCGAATATAACGGAGGAATTTCCACAGGCTGATGCCATTAAATTTAAGCAACAGGCCAAGGCAGACGACGACAAAGAAACCGCACGTCAGATAGACTGAGGCCAGCAACTTTCCGAGTGAGATGACGGAACCCAAGCCCAGTTTGGAAATTGTAAATGCCATGGAACCAAATGCCGCAATGGGGGCAAGCTTGATGATCATGGCAATCATCTTCATCAGGGCATGGTAGATCTGGTCCAATAAGTAAACTACCGGCCGGTTGGATTGACCCAGGGAGGCAAGAGCGATTCCGAACAGGACGGAAATTAAAAGCACTTGAATGATCTCGCCTTCCGCGAAGGCGCCAATCATGGTTTGGGGAATGATGTTTAGAAAGAAGCCGGAAATGGTCTGATCATGCGCCTTGGAAACAAACGTTTCGACATCCTTGTGATTAAGGCTGCTGAGATCTGCATTTACTCCCGCACCGGGATGAAACGCTTTAACCACCAACCAGCCAATGACCAAGGCCAGAGTCGTCATCACCTCAAAATAAATCAGGGCTTTCAGGCCGATGCGTCCTACGCGATGCATGGTGCCCAGACCGGCTATGCCCACCACGACGGAAGTAAAAATAATCGGGGCCACCATCATTCTGATGAGTCGAATGAAGCCATCGGCAAGAATTTTTAGTTCAATGCCGAACTTGGGAAACGCATATCCGACCAGGATGCCGATCAGAATTCCCACCAGTACTTGAACATACAAAAGGCCGAGAATCGATTTGCGGGTGGCGGTTTTATTGGTCATTAAAAATGCGCGTTGGCTTTATTTATAACTAACTCATGTTAATTAGTAGAGATTGTTTAGGGCAAGGATAATTTGAAATTTGAGCAGTGCTATCCACTAGTGGATATTTTTTTCCGCACATACAGTTTTATGGATTAATGAGCAATGTTTACCAGTCTTCCATGGATAAAGCAACTGCGCTTCGCCTGTCGAAATATCTGTTTTATTTTGGAGTGAGAACGGGCGAGGCTATTTCCAGGAGAGCTCGGAGAAATCGAGTTGTCAAAAGAGCCCTCAGTTGCTATTTCCACGGAGTTTGTCAGAGTAAGCCCATTGATGCAAACGAGTGATCTAATTGAGTTCAGGAATTCCGGTATTCACGGCATGGGGGGATTTGCCCTCGTGGATATCAAGGAAGGAGCCAAGGTCATTGAATATGTTGGCCGGCTGATCGACAAGGAGGAGTCGCTCCGGCAATGCGAGCTGGATAACCCTTTTATTTTCACCATCAATGTAACGCACGATCTGGATGGGAATGTGGACTGGAATCCGGCGCGATTTTTAAATCATAGTTGTGCGCCGAATTGTGAGGCGCAGGATGAAGAGGGTCGAATCTGGATTGTGGCCAGCCGGGATATCAAGCAGGGCGAGGAGATCACGTTTAATTACAATTACGATCTGGAGGATTACAAGGAACATCCGTGTTGCTGTGGGGCGCCGAAATGTGTGGGTTATATCGTGGCAGAGGAATTTTTTCCCGACCTGGAAAAGAAAAAGGCGTTGAGCGAGAGCCTGGGAGCGAGTGAGAGCTCTCAATAATCGGTAAGTTCCACGAAGCCGGTTTTTTGCTTTAGCGAGCGCCAGTTGGATTCCAGCCGGTCGATACGATCCTGAGTGGAAGGGTGGGTGCTGAGAATGGAGGAGGTATTGACGTGATTTCGGTCCTCGTATTCCTTCAATTTTTCCATGGTTTCAATCAGTCCGCGCGGGTTGATGTGAGCCTTGACGAGATATTTCCAGGCATCTTCATCCGCTTCATGTTCAAAATCCTTGGAAAACGTGCGGCCGACCAGGAATTGCGAGCTGAGCACGACCATGCCTATGGTGCCGCTTTGTTTGCCGAAGATACTGCTCAACACGCGGGCTGGTCCCTGATCCGCGATAATGCTGCGGAGAATATGTTTTTCGTTAATGTGACCCATCTCGTGCGCGAGAGTTCCGGCAATTTCCTCGGGTGTATTCAGCAGATCGAACATGCCGCGCGTGAAGAACACGTGTCCGGGTATGGACATGGCGTTGGGGATGTCGGTGTCCAGGATGTGAAATTGAACCGTGACGTTGGTATCAGGCATGCCTTGGCGGAGCCTGGCATAGAGCGTTTCCAAGCGCGCCATCAACTTCGGATCATCCACAACGGCGAATCTTTTTTGCACTTCCTTCAAGGCAGTGGCGCCCAAACTTTTTTCGACATCGGGCGGCATCCGATTGACCACATGGCGGACCATTTGGCCCATACCCCACGAGACGCAAAATGCGGCAAGGAAAAAGAAGAGAATAAACGCAGCGGTGATAATGATGGTCTTGCGGAGATACTTGCGACCGAAGATTTCGTTGGCTTGAACGCGCAGGTGATGGTTGCTGGAGAAGGCGTAGTCCTTCAGAATGTCGAAATCCAGAGTGTAGAGGGACCATTCGGGATCATTAACCCGATCGAAGTAAAGGCGAGCATCGTCGCCCTGGCCAACGCGGATGGTTAGTTCGTTCAGCGGAATATCCAGCCTGGCCAGATCCGATTCGAAGCGGAGTGTGAATTGCGTGAAGGTAATGAGACCGGCAGCCGTTTCCGATCCCAGGCTGGGATGATAGGCATTGGCGGAGTAGCTGAGACGTTCCTTCTTCACAGCATTCAGCTTAGGCGGAGGGCCGCGAAATTGCAGCACAAAACTACACTCAGCAAGTTGATGGCCGAAATCTGGCGAAGTGCCGCAGGGGAGGGAACTTAAGGTTTGTGGGGCTATTTCGCCGCCACCGTGTCCTCGAAGTAAAGTTTGGCAACTTTCTTCGCGATGGATGAGGCCAGGCCGGTTTCGTCGGCGTTGGTGAGAATGATTATGGCCAGCTTATCCTCCGGAAAGCGTTGGATGGTGGCGGAGAAGCCGGAGGTGGCTCCGCCGTGCCCGATGTTTTTGTGATTGTCCAGTGGATCAAGGAACCAGCCAAAGCCGTAGTTCTGGATTTTTCCGTTGTTCAGCTTCATCGGAGTCCACCAGAGTTGCCGGCTGGTGGCATTCAGGAATTTGTCTCCATCCAGAGCTGCATTCCACTTGCTGATGTCCTCCACTGTGGAGACGATGGCACCGGCGGAAAAGATGTCCGTAATATCATAGTCGCGGTTGACGTGTTTGCCCTTGATGAGTTCGTAACCGGCGGCGCGATGAGGGAGAATGACTCCGGGATTGCGACTGGTGGTGGAGGTCATCTGCAGAGGGGTGAAGATGCGTTCCTGGATGAAGTCCCAATATTTTTTGCCACTCGCATTTTCCACGATGAAGCCGAGCAGGTTGTAGCCAGTGTTGCAATAGGAGAAGGCGTCTCCCGGTTGGAAGGAGAGAGGGACGGTGCTCATTTTCTCGATGAACTGCTCTTGGGTGAGGTGTTTGGAGAACTCAAACCCGTCCATGACTGTATAGTTTTTGATGCCGGAGGTGTGAGTGAGCAAATGGCGAATGGTAATATTCGACCAGGCGGCGGGAGTGTTTTTGAGATGCTGAGAAATTTTGTCGTCCACAGAAAGCTTCCCATCCTCCGCGAGCAGCAGAATGCAGGCGGCGGTGAATTGTTTGGTCATGGAACCGATTTCAAAGACTGTATCCTTGGTGGCGGGGACATTCCATTCCAGGTTGGCGAGACCGTAGCTTTCGGTCTTCAGTTCCTTTCCATCCTTCAAGACTCTCATGGAGAGTCCGGCAACGTGGTGATTTTGCATTTCCGCTTTGATCAGGTCATCGATCTTGTCGGCAAAGGTGGCGGGCGCGAGCGCCAGGCAAAGTAGAAAGCAGAGGAGTGAGGATCTCTTCATGCCTCTTTGATACTGTTAAGAAGCAATAATGCCAACGAGAAAACAAGGCAGGTTGAAAAAAGGCCTGAGTATCATTACTCAGGCTGTGTGCTTTAACTTTAAAGTCCGAAGCTGAAACAATTCAGCTTGTGCTCATTCATTTCTGAAGGCGAACATTCGATTGATTTGGGGTTTTTCGATTTCCAGATCCATATCCTGCCACGCCTTAAAACCGCCTTCCATTTCCATAACTGGAAAACCCTTGCTGGCAAACTCCACACCGGCGGTCGCCGCCAGATGGCAAACAGGATTGTAGCAATAAAGGACGTTGGTCCTGTCCTTGCTCAATCCTTCCAATGTTTCCCATCTTTCCTTCGGCAGATTTATGGCACCAGGAACATGGCCCTGGCGATAGTCCTCCTCTTCCCGGACGTCGATGACGTTAATGTTTTCGTGTTGTTTGATCATTCGCTCCAACTCCACCGGTCCGGTGGTGAAAGTGATTTTATCTTCAAAATACTTCTTCGCCTCGACCGGGTTGGGCATGGTTAATTTTGTAATCATAACTCGCCTCCCAATTGGTTGATTGTTTTGCGCTTTAGTTATTATCTCTCTCTATTAATAATTTAAACTTGCGGGGTTGCTTTTCAACCCTGGGCAAGGTTTTCTAAGTTGAATGCCATTACCACTCGTCCGATTTGCGGCGCTCTTAATTGCCTGCGCGACAGTCCTTCCCGTCGCGGGGAGTGAATTCATTCTCAGCTATTGGTGCGGCCCGCCGGATGGTCCTGATGTGGATGCGCGGTATGCGGAGGTGGCGGAGTGTGGTTTTAATTATGCCATGATTCCCTGCGCCGGGAATTCGCCTGAGAATACCCGGTCGATTCTGAATACGTGCGGCCGGCATGGCCTAAAATACATTTTGTATGATGCGCGGGTCATGGCTCGGGTCGCTCAGGATTCCGGATTTGCCACGAATCTGGACGCGGTCATCAGCGACTATGCAAAGCATCCGGGCATGGGCGGCTATTTCCTTGGGGATGAACCGGGGTCGGGTGCCTTTCCTGCCTTGGGAGCGGTAAACCAATATCTGCTTCAACATGATTCCAAGCATCTGCCATTCATCAACCTGCTCCCAAATTACGCGCCGCTCTGGGCCTTGGGGACTTCGAATTACGAAGAGCATGTGGAAAAGTATCTGGACATCGTGAAGCCTCGGTTGTTGAGCTTCGATCATTACGCCCTCCTGAATAATGACACGGTACGTCCGGAATATTTTGATAATTTGGAAGTCATTCGGCGGCAGGGGTTGAAACACCAAGTGCCATTTGGAGAAATATTTCTCGTGACACCGCATGGTTCCTATCGTGACCCGGGCGAAGCCGAGCTGCGCTGGCAGGCGAACACGGGTTTGGCATATGGTGCGACGGCGTTGATGTATTTCACTTATTGGACGCCAGATGACAACAGCGCCGATTTTCACAATGCGATGATTGATAAGCATGGAAATCGATTGCCACATTATGCGATGGTGAAGGCGCTCAACGTGGAATTATTGGTATTGGGCAAAGCGATGGCGAAGATGACTTCGACGGGTGTTTATCACACGGGTCCGGTGCCGACGGGCTGCAAAGGAGTGGAGACGAATTCACCCATCCAGGTGGTAAAAGGTGGGCCGTTGGTGATTGGTTTATTCCGGTGTCAGGATGGTTCGCGATGGGCGATAGTGGTGAATCGGGATGTGCATCATGCAACGGAGGTCTCGTTGGACATGGATCGAAAGATTGCAGGGTTGCAGCGGTTGGATGCGAAGACCGGGAAGCTCTCGGCGATCAAGATGCGCTCGCATCGGGTTGAATTTCCGTTGCCAGCGGGCGGGACGAGTTTGATGAAGTTGGAGAGTGTCAGACGTCTGGTTTCGCCGAAGGGTGCGGGATTTGAGTGATTCGCTAGCTGGTTTGGAATGTGACTGCCAAAGCTTGTCCGAAACTTGTCATACATCCCGGTGTAGTAATCACAGCAGTCGCGATATGTCCCAGAACGCCAGAAATACTTTTATTATAGCGGGATCGTGGTTCGTCACGATAGTTGCGTGGATAGTTCGTCCCAAGCCGGGTCTGCTGTTTCTGGCGATGTTTTTGTCCCTGGCCTTGATTGTTGTTGGATTCATCGGGTTTGTTACGGCCTTTACAGATTGGAGGAAGGAGCATTGGCGGTCATTTATTCCACTGGCCACCTGTGTTGTGGTCGTGGTGGTTGCGCCCGACCTTGGTAAAGGAATTCGCGACCTCATGTTCAGGTGGTCATTGCCCGGCTACGAAGCACTGATTCGTCGTATGGAGTCGGGCAATATCCAGGTAACAAAGGAATGGCGTGAGGTGGAGGAAGCTGAAGGATTGGTTCCTTACGGCGTTGCGGCGATGCGCGGGAGTAATGATTCCTTGATCGTGGAGTTTCGCTATGGTGCCGGATTTCCCGTCAAGCACTCGGCGTATGTGTATTGTTCGTCAGGTGTGATTGATCATTCTGAATATCAGCGTGGTCATGAGATCAAGTCCAAATGGTTTGAGGTTTCGGATTAACGTGTCCAGTGCAAACGCAGCAATTAAGCAGAGGACTTATTATCCCAAGGAAAGTCAACCCAGGCATCATCCTGAATCCGAAGAGGTATGTGCTCCGCTTTACACCAAACTACTAAATCCTCTTTCACGCGTTCCCACTGGTGCTTGGCCCAATCGGGAGCACCGGCTTCCCATTTCGGACGTGTTGGAAAATAGACAGTCAGAATACCCATCGTAAGTTCGATTATGAAACACCTTTCATCCATTGTGCAGACTAATTCTTCTTTCCATCTTGGCTGAAATTGAACTTTAGCTGAGGTAGTCATTTTTTGGTTTTCATCTTACCAAGACTTGCCTCCGCGTGCGGTTTGGACTCGTTGCCACAATGCAGGATCCATTTCTCTGCGCCATACGCCGCCAAGGAGATGAGCAAAAGAAGGACTTCGCTTTGCCTCGGCCTCAATTCGATCAATGAATTCCACTCCATGATGCGCCAGCAATGTCTCCAGAGGCCCAGCAGCCAGCAAGGCTAGTTGTTTATCGGTTAGCGCATGCTGCATAATTTTAAGTATTGCCTGCCAGGCCATCTCAGGGGCATCGAAAACGCCATCGCTCATTGTATAGTCCTCACCGCTGAGCCAGCTGGCGGCAAGCTCCTCAACTGTTGGTTGTGGCAAATCCATTGTGCGTCTTAATGTGAGCCACGGCGAGTTGGGGATGTCAACGGCGAAGGCGGGCGGATCGTGGTAGTCGCTGTTGGCCTCTGGAGGTTGTGGTGCGGCTGCCTTTGAATTTTCCTGCGGCCATGGCTTTTGCATCCTTTGTGGTCAGCGGGTTGCCGCCGAAACCCCAATCGCCACTCTTTACTTCTTCGATGATGACTACGGTAGCTGCACGCATGTTCTCGCCTTCGATCGAGACCATCGCGTCGGTGAGTTTGCGGACCATTTGTTGCTTTTGTGCGGGTGTGAAAACGCCTTCGAGCACTTTTACGTTTATTAATGGCATAAATATTTTCCTGTATCTTTATTCATGTTGGTGTGTTGAGTGATCGAGCGCGCGCAATTTACATGCGTGTGACGGTCTCTGAATTCTTCTCAACCTCCTAATATCCAAACCCAGTTATTGCCACCGCGAGTGGACAATTGAAACTAAAGCACTGTCTGAGCCAAAAGCAATGGTGAGTATGTGGAGGGGGGGTGATCCGGTTGAACAGGCTATTCATGACGTTTTATTTCACATAATTCGTGCTCGTTGGTGGCCCGGGTTGAGACTGTCTTTCCACAGACGGCTTATTCCCGAAAATCCAGTATCCAATCCAAAGTATTAGGAGAAGCAGCATCGGCGCGAAGACCACAGTGCCACAACCAAGTGGAACTGCTGCTGCTATCTTGAGAGTCTTGGACTTGGTTCGACGTCCCAGAATGAATAAACCAGCCGCTATGAGTGCGCAAACTGCAAAGACTGCGCCGGAAAAAAATAACAGGATGTAAAACTCTGGTTCTGGTGCGTCAGAAATTGTTTGTTGCATGAGGCTTTAGGAGCGCATGAAAGATGATTTGGTAAATGTAGCAAAATTGAGAGTCCATTTGCAAGGTGGACGGGAGAGTCCAAGACAGCTTCAACCAATGTCGTTATTGCGCAATGGCGGCAGTTTGGCTGGTGGATTGCGGTGGATGGGTTCTGGTGTTGTATCTTTTGAACGCTTTCTGGCCTTGGTTTTATCCTGGAAGCCGAAGATTAATATCAGAGGCATGGCGAAGAATAACCCTGCGAGACAGAGAGAGGCCACGATGATGATGGCCGCCACGGACGAACTATCATGTCCTTTTGCTTTAGCCAATGCGATGTTGGCCTGCACATAAAATACGACGGCAAATGTGCCAAGCAATATTCCACCCACTGCAGCCAGAGCGTCTGGAAGACCAAAAGCCCGCATGTTGACCAGCAAAAGGATGAGTATGAGTAACGAGACTGAAATGCCGAAGAGCTTGATGGCGTTATTTCGGTAACGAGTAATCATAATTCGCGTGGATGATGCTTAAAGCCGAATCGAGACAGATTCATTTTGCATTGGCTGGTTTCACTTTGAGACTGTTGATGATCTTGAGCATTGCCTGAAAGTCTTTGCCGTCCGCCTCGTCGGCAAAGAGGCTGACCACGCCGAGCATGTTATCGCCGGGTTGAACCTGGCCACTTCCCATGACTTTGTAATCACCCGGTTTTGCCGGTTTACCAACCAGGGAGGCATCGGTGAAAAGACAGTAGGCGCCATATCCAGTCTGTAGTGAGAAATCCTTCAGGTTTTGCTTTTTCTCGACCGATTCGGAGACGAGTTGTGTGGTGACGCGCAGCACATCCTTGCGGATGGTCTCCCTGTTCGGAACACCATTTGTAATATAGGCGAACGTTAGCAAACATTTCGCGTTCACATCGCTGCGCGGCTTGATGGCGAAGGCATAACCAATAGGGGTTCCACCATGGTCGTTCACGGCCCTGCCCTTGATGGTCCAGTCTTCAGGAGCGGTGATTGAAAGAGTTCCGTGTGTGCCCAGGTCAAACTCGGCGCCGTAGCTGGCAAGAACGAAGAGGACGATGCAGCAGATGTAAATGTGGATTTTCATATGATCACTTATTTCTCAAGCTGCTCCCGCAGCCCTTGGTTGGATCCAGATTACAGAGTCGGTTTCATTTCGCAATGTTCGAGATTGATTAAGGCCCCGCAGCATGTTTTCAGACAGGGCTTTTCCATTTCAAAAGTTAGAGAGTGTGCCTTGAAAATCTTAGGGGGCGTAATAGGTATCCAGTTCAAACATATGTGAGCCAATGCGCAGGCCATAAGCCCGACCACGGGTGATTTGACCGGTGGGATCGACCCAGCCCACGTTCATGAAAATGGCATTGGTATTAACATTCTGTGAACCGGACAGTTTTGAAATGCTCTGGATCAAAAAGCGGGAGCGGGTGTGTCCTATAGTGAAACTCGCCCTGGAGATGAAAAGCCAACCGAGCACCGCAATCAGAATAACGATAAGGCAGCTCCCGATAAGTAGCGCTGGATATTCCCTCGCGCTTTTTTTGATTGGATGGTCTTTGGGCATGGTTCGCGGCTTTAACAGACACGCCACTGATAAAAAATGTAAAGAAGGCCGAATGCAAGCCAGCCAAACGCCAGTATACGCAGCGCGGCAGTAAGAACAGGAGTGGGCCAACGGAACTGAAAGGCTAAATGGTTAAAGAGCAGCATCAGTGCTGCGACGCCGTTTGAGTATCGTTCGCCTGCAAAACCTGGAGAAAGTCTGAGCCGCCAACGAATATCGATTGCGAGCAACGAAAGGATGAGGGCGAGAAGCCCATATCGAAGCACGAGGTGCATTGCCTTTGTTGGTTCTGTGAGAGCGGCTCGGATATTCATGATGTATTGTAACTCCTACTGGCAAAATTCAGACATGGTTGGAGGAGCGTGTCAATTGAGAAGGGGAGTGAAAAGCTCGCTTGAAGTGGGATGGACACTTTGTCATGGATTTCCAATGCATTGCCTGGGAGTGCGAACGTAATAGATGTCCCATTCGTCCTCGGATGTTTTTACGAAGCCGTGGCGTTGGTAAAAGCGGTTGGACGGGCTGTCACGCAGGGCGCATAGATGGACGGACAGTTTGAGAGCATCGGATTGGGAGAGCACGTGGTGCATGACGTACGAACCGATGCCGCGCGACTGGTGGTGGGGATGAATATAAACGTGATCCAAGTGGAAGCCATCGCCAGCGGGTCGGAAGGTGTAGAAGCCGATGCGTTGAGCGTTCAGAAGGATGAACCTGGTGTGTTCGGGATAGAATGAGTTGCGGAGTCGTTGCCGAGCGCGGTCAGGATCGAAACGCCCGATGCGCTCCAGGCTTTCACGCATGGCGACAATACGAAGGTCTGCCAATTCGTCGAAATCTTCGGGAGTGACGCTGGAGAATTGGGGGTCGGTTGGGGATGTTGCGAATGATTTCATGGATTCCTGATCTCTACCTGACCAGTTCTCGACCAGTCGTTGTGGCCGCCGGGAATGCAGTGAAATTGTGCTGTAGGAATGCCACTGGCGAGTTTCCTGGCGTGCTCGATGGGGATTACGGTGTCTTGCTGGGCGCCGAATATTTCCACCGGTCCCTGGTAGTTTGAGAGTGAACGAACATTGTCCCACTTGGCTTCCAACAGCAAACTCACGGGAAGAACACTAACATGCTCGGCGGCGACAGACGCGAGCTTGTCGAACGGAACGACCAACACAATTTTTTCGGGAGGAGGGGATTGGGTTGCCAGCGTACAGGCTGGTCCACTGCCGATTGATTCGCCGATGATGCATACTGGAATGTTCGTGAATGTATCTCTGAGGAGTGTGTACGCTTCGGCTGCCGCAGCGTCGAAGGAGGCTCTTGATGGTTTGTCTCCACGTGTGCCGTAGCCGGGGTATTCCAGAATGAAAACGGAATCGTGCTCGGAGAAGGAGGGAAGGGCATAGATGCGGTCGGTTGCCTGACCTCCGTTGCCATGAAGCATCAGCCAGACATTTTCGGGGGGTTGCACCTGGCGAGAGTATCCGATTATTTTTCCTTCTGACCTCCAGGCGACAAGTCCGTTGTCACCATCGTGGTGGGTGGGGTAGAACAGAAAACTTCGCTGAATGGAGGTGCAGCCAACGAGCAACGGAAGGCAGGCTCCGAGAAGAATGGGGACCAGTTTTCGCATTGTTCCAAGCGAAGAGTAATTGAGCCTCATGGAGCGGAGGCTAATACGGTTTTTAAGTTTGCGGCAAGGGGTTTTCTGTCGCGGTGGTGTAAAATGTCCGTACCAGATAACAAATGTCGCTTCCAGATAATCAATCGGCTTTGACGTGGAAACGGCGTACGTGGTCGTTTGAAGCGCTGGATTTCAAGGCATTGGAGCAAAATCCTATACTCTTGCTTCGATGGGCAAATGCTGTCATTTTTGAGCAATGAAATGGACCGAAAAAACAGAGTGTACTGGGTGTTGCGGAATGGTTCCGTGCCTGGCGCTGGTGTTCGGTTCAGCGTGGTGTCTGGTCAATTGAGCTGTCATGGATTCCAACCTCATTAAAGTTCTGCTGATTGCCGATGACACTGATTTGGCGCGGCATATCCGGGACATTTTTGAGCAGGCGAAAGGGGCCAACTTCGATCTTATTTTTTCCGAGGAGCTGAACAACGGCTTGAAAATGTTGGACAGTGGAACCTTCTCACTGGTGCTGTTGGATTTGTTTTTTAAAAATGGAGCCAAGCTGGGCAACATCAAGACTGTGCAAGCGCACGCGCCTAAAATTCCCATCATCATCCTGGGATTGGTGGATGACGAGGCGGTGGCTCTGGATGCCGTGCATCAGGGGGCGCAGGATTACCTGGTGAAGAGCCAGATTAATCCGCAGTTGCTCGGACGGGCGACACGTTATGCGATTGAGCGCCAGCGTGCGGATGCGGCATTGATGGAGGCGGAGCAGAAGTATCACGGGATTTTTGATCACATTGTAGAGGGTATTTTTCAAACCACACCGGAAGGGATGTATCTCAGCGCGAACCCTGCATTGGCGCGCATTTATGGATATGCATCACCAGAAGAGTTGATGGCCGACGTGACGGACATTGGACGGAAACTTTATGTGGAATCCGGACGGCGGCAGGAATTCATCAAGATCATGCAGGAGCATGATACGGTAACCGATTTTGAATCGCGGATTTATCGGAAGGATGGAAGCATCATTTGGATCGCGGAGAATGTGCGGGCCATCCGGAATGCCCAAGGCAAGCTACAGTATTATGAGGGGACGGTGGAGGACATCACCCAGCGGCGTCAAGCCGAGGAGAAGTTGCGCACTTCCGAAGCTTTGTATCATTCGCTGGTGGAAACGTTGCCGCAAAATATTTTTCGCAAGGACCTGGAGGGTCGCTTCACATTCGTGAACCATCGGTTTTGTCAGACCATCGGCCGGAAGCCGGAAGAAATCATTGGCAAAACCGACGCGGACATATTCCTGGCTGAACTGGCGTCGAAATATCAGCGCGATGATCGACGGATACTTGATACGGGCAAGACGTTTGAAACCATTGAGCAGCATGTGGCATCGGGAAACGACAAGCTTTATGTGCAGGTGGTCAAAACTCCGTTGCGAGACATGCAGGGCAATGTGATTGGTTTGCAGGGAATTTTTTGGGATATTTCGGAACGGAAACGCGCCGAGGAGCAGATCCGCATGGCGACGGCTGAGTTGGCCCGCAGCCGTGAAGCGTTGCGCAAACGCAATGAGCAGATGGAGGACGATCTGAAGATGGCGCGTGAGATCCAACAAACGATGTTGCCCCAGGCCTATCCGATTTTTTTGAAGGAGGCGAATTCAAAGGAGAACCTGTTCCGGTTTAGTCATCGTTATTATCCCACCGGCGCGGTGGGAGGTGATTATTTCAATGTGATGGCTTTGTCGGAGAGTGAAGCGGGAGTATTTATTTGCGATGTGATGGGGCATGGTGTTCGTTCCGCCTTGATCGCGGCCATGGTCAGGGCATTGGTGGAGGAATTAAAGCCGGTGGCCGGTGATCCCGGAAAATTAATGACAAAGTTGAACCGGGATTTATGCGCGATTTTAAAGCACACGGGGTCACCCATGCTTACCACTGCGTTCTACATGGTGGCAGATGCGGCATCGGGCACGTTGCGATATGCGAATGCCGGGCATCCAAAGCCGTTGCTCATCCATCCCAACACCGGCGTGGTCGGATCTTTGACCAACAATGACGCCAAGGGAAAACCGGCGCTGGGGTTGTTTGAACAAAGCGTCTATACCACTTCTGTCTGTCCCATAAAGGAAGGGGAGGCGGTGATGCTGTTCACTGATGGCCTCTATGAAGTTGAAGGAGCGGACCAGCAACTTTATTCCCACGAGATGCTGGTCAATGCGGTGCGCAATCGCACAAAAATGCCGCTGAGTGAAATGTTTGATGATCTGCTGGCGGAGATACGGCAGTTTGCTTTAGGACAGGAATTCATGGACGATGTCTGCCTGGTGGGGGTGGAAATCGCGACCTTGAAGTCCCCGGTTGCAGCCCCGGCATTAGCGGCGAAGGAAAGTTAGTTTGAAGGAAATTGTCTAAAACAATTTTTCCATCGAGCGGCGATCTTTTTTGGTGGGACGCCCGGTTCCTTTCGGACGGTAGAACATCGGTTCCAGAACGAGTTCCTTGCGCTTTTCGTATTCGGAGGCGGGTGTCAAATCTTCCGCATGTTCCTTGACAGCTTGAGCACCGACTCTTTGGTGTAACAAGCCAAGGACTTTGACGGTGCGGGTGATGTCACCGGTCCTGGCTTCGATGACGTCGTTAATCCTGACTTCACGGGCAGGTTTAACCGGATGACCGCCCACACGGACATGGCCGCTGCGACACGCTGCCATGGCCAGGCTGCGGGTCTTGAAAAGTCGAACCGCCCATAACCACTTATCGATGCGAACGGATTGAGTAGCATCCATGAAAAAACCTACTCTATTTCACGAAGACGTCATCAGGCGCGCCACTTGAGATCGTGGGTTTCACCGTGCTGCGGATGGCTGCTATCGAGGCAGCGTAATTCCAGTTGCATGCCTTTTGACTGTAGAGAGGCGTGAACCCAGCCGTTGGGCTTGCCTTCCTTGAAGACGTAGGCGGTGGGAGGCAGGTTGATCAGGTGGATGCCGCTTGAATCCTGCTTCACTTCCCAGTCATGCGAGTGGCCGTAGAGGAGTGCTTTGACGTGCTTTCTCGGACGGATGATATCGAGGAGCTTATCCCCATCTTTGAGGCCGGAAGGTTTGCCTGAATTGTCGTTCAAATTATGATGAACAACGATCAGCGCTGGTTTCCTTTTGTTATCATCCAGGGCATGGGCCAGCCAGTCCAACTGCGCTTCGCCGATGAGTCCCGGTGTGGCGAGGGTTTGTTCCAGCGAATCCAGCACAAACCAGTTCGCGCGGGAGGAGCGGAGCAGGGAGACCTGATGGTCCGTTACCGGACGCTTGGCGGCCTTTGCTTCGGCAATGGCGTCCCAGAAATGTTCACGGTTATCGTGATTACCGAGAGTCAGATGAATGGGAATTCCGCCGGCTTGAACCGGTTGGAGCAACTCGGTAACGGTGGCGTAATCGGCACTTTCGCCGGAATTAAAAGCCAAATCTCCGCTAATCAACATGGCAGAATGGCGCCATTTGGGATCCAGAAGTTGTGTGGTTACCTGGGTGAAATTATCCGCCATGTTTATGCCTCGCCCAAGCTTCTTCCGATCTGCAGCAAGGTGGATGTCGGAAACGAGCGCCCAACTGTTTGGATCGGTATCCCGGCCTTTGGCAAAAAGATCACGACTGATTAAAAGTCCGGCTCCTGCAGCGAGGGTGCTCGCGAGAAACCGGCGGCGTGAAACGGGAGGCAGATGAATCGGCATGTTCGTGAACTGGATTAGGCGGTTGATTCAATATGACGCCAGGGCCAAGTGAAGGCACAAGTGTTCCAGACTATTAATTCTTCTGCCCGGAAGGAATTATATTATGGCTCGGGGTTGTGAGTTTCACCGGAGTGGCAGGAGGATTTGCGGGAATCGTTTCAGTCAAATACTTCGCCACGGAATCGATTTGTGCATCACTGAGTGGACCGCCCTGATTGACCGCAAAAGCAGGCATCATGCTTCCAGCCTTGCCTGTAGTCATCCATGCCTTCCAGTAATTGTAGTCCGTTGAATGATTTAAGGCATGCAAGCTGGGGACGGCGGTTGCACGGTTTTCAGAGTCGTGACAGATGCCGCAAGCCGCCGCGTATAATTCCTTGCCTTCTTTGCCCTTGGTTGGTTCGACATGGCAGCTGGCACAATCATTTCTGAATACTGCCTGCCGGTCAGCCAAGGCCATTTGTTGGTTGCGAGAGCGAGCCATTTCAGGGTTTTCCGCGATATTTACTTTTACCGTGAGAGTTTTGGGAGCATTGGTGGAAACCACAGTAACCGTCTTGAAAATAGTGCCAGATTTGCCGGCGAGGTTGACGGTGACGCCGACCTTTCCATCAGAGTGCGGTGGAAGCAGCCAAGGTTCGCTGGGCAACTTGGCCACTGTGCAACCGCAGGAGGTCATGACGCGGTCAATGACGACGAGGGATTCGGAAACGTTCGTTACGGCAAATGAAAAATCGGCGCTGGCCTGGCCATTGGTGGTTGAGAGTTCCTTCTGGAGGGAATCCCAAACCAACAATTCAGGTTTGGCAGGCGTTGCACTGATGGCTACTGGCTGTCCATGGGGAGGGGTATCAGCCCATACAGAGACAGTGAGCACACTTAAAATTAAAATGGCGCAAAAAGCGCCGATGGCCGAATTGTGATTTCGTGGCATAAATGCTTTCTAGAATGATTGGATATGTTAACAGTTCAGATCCAAATTGACGAGGACTTTTTAAGTTTGTAAGACTTGACATTAGCGCAAACATTTTCAGTGCCGGGAATGAGATTCTGAGATGACGACCCTACAGCTACGATCCTCGGGAAAAGAAATTCGACGCGGCCTTGGTGATGCCCGAGGCCTCTAGGGGTGTGGAGGCGGCGAGTTGTAAGTGGAACGCTCGACGCTCATCCGCCGGATAACCCAATCGAAATCAGCCCGATCAGTCGGATGGATGGTCATTGGCAACTGGGCGCCATCCTCCTTCGCAGGTCGTCTGGTTGAATCGTAGAGCCAGTAATGTAGTTCACTATGGCCATCAGCAAAGGAGAAGCTGCTGCCGCCATTGTGATAGGAAGCCGGGAGATCAATCCACTCCAATTCATAGGGATTTTCGACAAAGTACCCGTCATTGATGCTATCCGGATGTTCGTCCAAAAAGACAAAAGTCATCGAGGGATTTCTAATCTCCGATTCCTTCAGGTACTGCCGGTAGGTGGGATTGTTCACGTTGACGCCATTTTGAAGCAGGGCACCAGGATTGCCGATCATGGCATTCATCGATACACTGCGAACTCGAGAGTCCCATCCTGCGTTCCTTTGGCGATCGCTCAGAGCATTATCCGCCGGGCATTTGTAAACTTTTGAAGAAAAGCTGGCATAGGAACCCAACATCGAATTATTAACGAAGGAATTGTTGGTGTTGTCCGGACTAAGTTCCCAATCCATGATATTGTTCACCCAATTGGGCTCGTCACGGGGGGCAAAACCTTTGGTGTCAATCCTTCCTCCTAAATTGTAAACCAATTGATCGTTGTTATCCGAGGAATACATCTCCCAGGCAAACGACAACTGTTTGTTATTGCTCAGGCAAAAGATGGCCTGAGCACGTGACTTGGAGCGGGAGAGAGCGGGTAAAAGCATCGCGGCCAGAATCCCGATGACGGCAACCACAATCAAAAGCTCCATGAGCGTGAACCCCGTCCGTGACCGAGAATGGCTTTGGACTTGGTTCGCCTTGAATGCGTTTGACTTGATGGTGCAAACTAGTTGCATTGGATTACCATTAGTTGTCGCCGCTGAGTGGGATGCACATTACAACCTTGCTTTTAGAAAGTAAAGCAGTGTTTCTGAGGGTGAGTAGTGAGACTTAACCCCAAATCTGGCTCGAAACAACCGGAGAGCTTTTAGATCGAGAAGGGCCCACTTGAATTGCGATGCCTTCGAAGAGAAATCTGTCGCACGTGACAGGAATGAAGATTATGATCTAATATAGCAGGAGCCAAGGGTTTACGAAATCCAAATGCATGGGCATTTAGTGCCACATTGAACTTCTCGGTGAGGCCGAATGCTATGGAGATTCGTTTTACTGGCAACCGGGTTTTCATTAGAGTTCCCTTCTCAATCCATCCAGAACAAAATTGTGATTGGCAATTCGTTTCCAGTTTAAGAGGAATAAGAAAGCGGTCTTGTTCCACGCATATTTTTAATCTCGTCTCTCCTCTACACTTAGGGCACTCTTTCCGAAATGATCGGTTCCCCAGTGTTTTTGTTGGAACAAAGCCGTCCTCTAAAACTCATACCTGCGATGACAGTATGTCTGAGGTAATGGACTTTGAGAGCCTGGTGACTCTTTATTATGGGTCACTCTATCAATTCGCTTTCAGTCTCACACGGACAGAAGCGGACGCGTGTGATCTTACACAGCAGACATTTTACATATGGGCAAAAAAAGGGCACCAGCTGCGAGATGCAAGCAAAGTCAAAACCTGGCTGTTCACGACGTTGCATCGGGAGTTTTTGAATATGAGGCGGAAAGTTGTGCGTTTTCCGCATTATGAGCTGGGTGAAATGGATCATGAGTTACCGAGCATTTCTCCGGCGATGGTGAACGCGATTGATTCGGCCAGAGTAGTTGAATTGCTGGCACAGGTAGCTGAGCCTTATCACGCGCCATTATCTTTGTTTTACATGGAAGATTGTTCGTACAAGGAGATTGCTGAGATTCTCGATGTGCCACTCGGGACGGTTCAATCCCGTATCTCCCGAGGCATGAATCAACTGCAGCAGCTGATCTCAGAGGTGCATGCTTCTGGAAAAGCGGCAGGAAAGGAGGCACATGGAGAGCGCTGAGGCCAGGGAAATATTAAGACTTTACCGTCCAGGCAGCACGGATGCAACGGATCCTAAAGTGGCTGAAGCGTTGGAACTGGTTCGGAGAGATCCCGAGTTGGAGCAATGGTTTGAACAACATTGCGCGGTTTACCAGGCAGTTCAAGGAAAGCTGAAGGAGATTCCGGTGCCAGCCAACCTGAAACGGGATATTCTGCTGAATGCTCCCAAAGCCTCGCGCATCCTTCCTTTCAGGAACCCACCTCTCATTTTGCTGGCAATGGCAGCCATCGCAATGGCGATTGGGATTTGTTGGACATTGCTGGTTCCGAAATACCAGAACACTTTTCCTGGTTTCCGAGACAAAATGGCACGCACAGCGCAAAGAGGCTACAACATGTCCATGTTGAGCACCAACCTCACGGAAATTCGTGAATACCTGCGTAACAACCATGCGAATGCGGATTACGCACTGACAAAAACGATGGAGAAACTCCCAGGTGAAGGTTGCTCCATACTGCATTGGCACGGCAAGCAGGTTTCCATGGTATGTTTGAAGACCCTGGGCAAGAAGGACTTGTTTCTATTCGTTGCCAATCGCGATAACCTTCCGAATTTGCCACTTCCGGGCAAAATCCAATTCAGCCGTGTGCACAAATTAATGACTGCCAGCTGGATCAGTGGCGGCGAAGTCTATGTACTTGCCAGTCCTGGGGATGAAACAGAGCTAAGACAGTATTTGGACTAGCCGTTGTGGCAAAAGCAGGTTCCCCGAGCAATAATTCCCCTTTTCCCCGAAGCAGCAACCGTCGCCTTAAAATTGTTCGTAACTGAAATCAAGGGCCGGGCTCTTAAGAGATGGGTCTATTCTATCAATGTAAGTGTGCCTTGATTGTTTGGATGCCTTGGGCTCAAAGTCGACTTTTGTCCTGGAAAGATAAACATGAAAAAGACAGTGCTGAAGACACTTTTGCTGGCGTTGGCAGTTATACTGCTCTACGGGACATATCTTGCAGTGCGCGCTCACAGCAACCTGGTGACACTGAATGTTCATAACGCAGATGTGCGAGAGGTGGTGCGCAAAATCGAATGGCAGACATGGGAGAGCATTTTTGTGAATCAAGGAGTAGAGGGGAAAATTACGTTGAACGTTCATAAGGTACCGCTTGAGGAAGTTTTAAACATTATTCAGGAACAGGCTTCGTGCCGGTGGTCCGCTTATTACCCGCTTTATACGTCGGGCAAATCGCTGGTTTCATTTAAGAAATCCTTGCGAGGCGACGTGAATCCGTCCGAGGTGGGTTGGACCAATCTCGTGGCACGTTCTTTCGGAGGTTTTGGGCGAGGTGGACCTGGTGGACCGGGCGGGTGGGGAGGTGGAAACAATCCACCAAACGATAATGGCCTGATCACGATGCAGATCGCCAATAAAGATCTTGAGGTGGCGACCACGGCCCTGACTCGCTATGCTGAAGCCAAAATCGTCCCTGAGGATGGGACTGACGGGAAAGTGATGTTGGCTTTGAAAGATTCCACTTTTTCCAGAGCCATGGATTTGCTCAGCAAACAGGTGCACCGCAAGTGGACGAAATATTATGCGTTGCAGTCGTGGCGGGGAAACCGGCGTGGTGGTGATGTTGCTGACAATGGCACCAACGATTTCAACCGTTTTGAGCTCACGGATGAGCAGCGGGCAGCCATGGAAAAGCGGTTTCAGGAACAATTGGAAACCATGTCACCCGAGGAGCGGGCCAAGGCGGAGGAACGGCGTCAGCGCATGGAAGCGATGCGCAACATGAGTCCCGAAGATCGGCAGAAGATGTTCCAGCAAATGGCGCAAAGTCCTGAATTCAAAGCGCGAATGGAAAGTCGGATGATGAACGGAATTCTCAATTCCACCCCGGATCAACGGGTGGAACGCGCGCAAAGAGCGGCAGCGAGACAGGCGCGCAGGGGGCAGTGAACCAGATTTATTTCATGAACAAGGATACGAAATTTATAAGGGCTTTTACCCTGATTGAACTGTTGGTTGTGATTGCCATCATTGCGATCCTTGCGGGATTGTTGTTGCCAACTTTGTCCCGCGCCAAGGGAAAAGCCAATGACATCAATTGTGTCAGCAACCTGAAGCAACTCGGGGTTGCCATCACTTTATATTGTGACGACGATCAGGGATATCTTCCCTACGCGGAATTGCAGCCTTCACACCCTGTGACCAACCCGCCCTTTCCACGAATTTGCGATGTGCTGATTCGATATGTGGGCGGTGCGAGCAATGTTTTCAAATGCCCGCTGGATAAAGCCCAACCCAAAAGTTATTTCGAGACGGAAGGGTCGAGCTATGAGTGGGATTATGCCATGAACGGCAAGCAGGTCTTAAATCCCAAAATGCGCATGTGGAGCCTTGATCCCACCAAGGCACCGCTCATGTATGATTATGAGAATTTTCATATCGGCGGGACAAATGGTGCGAAGAATGTTCTTTTTGCTGATGGCCACATATCTATTTTAAAATAACCTCTCTTTCGAGCCCTGAGTTTTTCCCCAAGGCTCTTTTTCTGTACCGCTTCAATTTAACCGGGTTGAAGCAAGTGCCTGATTTGCTGACGCTTATCTGGAAGTTGGCAAACTCAGAGTTTGATCCCGGAAGCGAGCTTGCAGGAGATGGATCGGTGCATCAGTAATCCCGGATGACAGATGAAGATTGACTCATGTGTGTTGGCAACAGTTCAAACAAGGATTACATCCGTTGCCAACACACAATGAGATCAAAAGAGGAGAGGGCGTGTTTGCAGCCGAAACTGGCTGTTGGCAAACCCGCGGCCCGACTCCCGTGGGCCACTGGAAAAGCAAAAGCTTCTCAGGGCGATTTAACTACTTGGTCTGACCGAAGAGCATGAACACGCGCGGACCTCTCTCGGTCGTGATCGCATATTCCTCTTCCTGATGGCCTTGAGGAATGGCCAGGCCATCACAATCCTTGTCCTTGGCCGGCTTGCCGTCCAGAAGGAGCATGTAGTGATGAGTGCGGTTTCCTTCGATGTGATGTACGATCGCGTGCCAGGAATCCTGCTTGCCGTCGCGAATGAGAGGGATTTTTTTCCAATGAGTAAACGAACCGACGATTTCCACCATGACAGGTTCTTCTGTTTGTCCGGCCGGCAAACGCCAACGGAATATTTTTGAAAAAGTCTGCTTACGATCCGAGGAACTTCGCGAAGAAGTGACCGGACTGGAAGGAGCTTCTGTGAATGTCGGGCCGCCCTTGGGAGCTGGCTTACGACCAAAGATGTTAAGACGATCAAACATAATTGTGCTAAGGGCGAAAGTTGTATCGAAAATACGTATGCGATACAAGTCGGTAAAAGACCCTACACGCACTTTTTTTTAATTGCGCAGACAGAATGTTGCCATGCTGGCAAATTCAAGACTTGTATATGTCGCACTGCTGGCAGAAAGGCAAAAAGACTGCACTTTTGTTGTGGTCTGGTGTTGCAGAACAAGTATGGAACTTGAGTTGCTGCGCGTAGCTCTCCGTAGAATTGGGGACGATTCTGTCCGTAATGACTGGCGACCAGCCAGGAGAAAATAATTTCGGGATAAGAATCCGGGGGCCACATATTTAATCGTATTCCCGACAGGAGCCCGGAGATGTGGATCAAGATGAGGATCGAAGTTTGAAGATTGAACCATGTTTAGACGAAAAGTGGCAGGAAAGAGCTGGTAAAATCAGGCAATCCTCTTTTTCTCTGGTTTAGGCTGTGGAAAGGATAGTAATTTACGTTCTTTTTGTATGTATTTTTTTAATCGACGGCGCTGATTGGATTCATAAACCTGTGTGATATGAACGAATTACCTGTCTCGATTCGCACGACCGACCCGGCAGTGGAGGTGGCCTGGTTTTCGGCATTGTGCAGTGATGATTATGAATTTCTAGGCGTGCCGGATGGCCGTTTGCGGAGCAGTTTTGAACATTGCTCAGATATCGTGACCACGGCCGACCGGCTGGGCTATCAAAATATTTTGCTGCCCTCTTCATTTCAGGTGGGGCAGGAACCATTTGTTTTCGCCGGGGCCACGGCGACGATGACCAAACAGATCCAGGAGTTGGTGGCGATTCGCATGGGGGAAATCCATCCGCCGATGCTGGCGCGACACATTTCCACTCTGGATCATATTATGAAGGGGCGGCTTACGTTGAATATCATCTCGTCAGATTTGCCCGGGCTGGTTGAAACCAACGAAGTGCGTTATGAACGATCCGACGAAGTGATCCAGATTCTCAAGCAGGCATGGACGCAGGACAAGATTGATTTTAAAGGGCGCTTTTACAATTTGAACATACCGTCGACTGACGCGGTGAAACCGTATCAACAGAATGGCGGGCCGTTGTTGTATTTTGGCGGGATTTCGGAATTGGCCAAAACTTTGTGCGCCAAGCATTGCGATGTTTTTCTCATGTGGCCGGAAACCGAGGACAGACTGGCGGCAACGATGGCCGAGTTGAGCCAGCGAGCGGACGCTTTCGGGCGGAAGATTGACTTTGGATTGCGCATTCACATGGTCGTGCGCGAGACGGAGAAGGAAGCGCGTGAATATGCAGACCGGCTGCTTTCCAAATTGGATGCCGTGAAGGGAGCAGAAATCAAGGCACGCTCGCAGGATAGCAAGTCGGCGGGAGTCCTGCGGCAGGACGAATTGCGCGCGCAAGCCAAGGATGATTATATCGAGGAACATGTCTGGTCTGGCGTGGGACGCGCACGGTCAGGCTGCGGGAGCGCGCTGGTCGGTTCGCCCGATCAGATTCTGAAAAAGATCCAACGTTACATAGATATGGGTATTCGTGCCTTTATTTTTTCCGGCTATCCGCACAAGCAGGAATGTGAGTTATTTGCCAAGTATGTGCTGCCTTCCTTGAAGACTTGCAAGCTCCCCGTGGTGCAAGGGCGGGTTCCAGCACAGACTCCCGTGACACCACTCACGACCGGGATTCGCCGTTAAACTCACACCGAAAAACTAAAGGCACTCTCTCCATTTTGGAGAGAGTGCCTTTTTGGTGAGTAAGGGTTGCTCGAATCAGTCTCCTACCTGCTTGACACTGGAGAGGAATTCCACGAGATCGCGAATATTCCTTTTGGAAATGGCCGAGCCGAGGCCTTCAGGCATTGCCGAAGGGCCACTTTCGCGTGAGGCGATGTCGGCTTTCTTGATGGTGACGATTTGATACCCGCCTTCGTCGGGAGAATTCAGGCTGAGTTCGGAGTCCGTTTCCTGTTTAAGAATGCCGGCAATTGTCTTCCCGTCGCGAGTTTTGATAATCAGGTTTTCGAAACCCGTGGCGATTTGTTTGTTCGGATAAAGGATGGATTCCAGAATATATTCGCGGTTATGTCGCGTGAGGATCCCGGCCAAATCGGGACCTACATTGCCGCCCTGACCGTTGATTCGATGGCAGGTCACGCAACCGGCTTGCGGCAGTTCCATAAATACCTTGCGGCCCGATTCGGCATTGCCGCCAACGAGTGTCTCGCGAAAACCCTTGAATTCATCGCCCGCCGATTGACTGGCGAGATAATTTTTCAACTTCTTTTGCAAGGCTGGAGCGCCATTTTGGCGGGCTGCTTCCATTAGATCAAATTCGAGTGCGGGAGCGACACTGCCCGCGGCCAGCCTGGTCAGCCAACGGTTGAGGATTTTTCGAGAAGCATCTGTTTTAAGCTGGCCGAGTGTGGCAAAAGCGTTTTGAGATTCCTTGACATCGCCGCGGTCGAGGATGGCTGCCAAAGCGCCGGAGGCTTCTTCCGGATTGGTCTGTGCCAATGCGCGGTTGCCTTCGTTGCGGACGTCAGCATCTGCGTCATTCGTGGCCAGTTTCAAGAGCTCAGGCAGTCGATTATCGTGAAACTTTTTAAGAGCCGCGAGTGCAGCGACGCGAACTGATCCGGGAAGTTTTGTGTCCTTCACGATTTCGTCCAGCGTGGAATTTGCATTGGTGAGCGAAAGGTGCTCCGCTGCGTGAATGGCAGCGATGCGAACAGCGTTGGGCCCATTCTGCAGGAGATCAGTCATCACTGGCGTCAATGCTTTTGCGGCAATGCCTGCATCCCGGGCAGGGAGCGGGCGAACCAGGCCAACAACGCGATCGCGTGGCGCGGGTTGCGCCCAGGTGGCAAGTGCATGCAAGGCCTCGTCGCGTGCCTTCTCAGGAGCATTCGATTGAGCCGCATACTTTGCCAGAGCGATCGCGTTGCCTTCACCGCCCAGGCGGAAATTGGCATTAACGGCGCGCCAGTCGAGCATGGCATCCTTCGAAGGATGAGAAATCAGTTCAGCGAGTTGAGGAAAAGCGCCGGTGATGGGTTCGTCATTAATGGCGCGCGCTGCCTCAATAACAATCAGCGGTGACGAGTCGTGGAGGAAGGTGCTGATTTCGGGAAGCTCCAAGCGGCGCATTGCCAGCAGGACGCCCATGCGAACGGAAGCGGAAGCGTCTTTGGCTGCTGCGGTGAGTGCGGATTTGTCAGCGGTTCCTACCAGGCCCATAACAGCGGCATGGCGCAGGAACGGATCCTTGTCTGCGTTCTCACGCAAAAGAGCCAGCAGGGGCTCAACCGCCTTGTCATTTTTCAACTTGGCGAGACTGAGGGCGGCAAAGAAGCGCACCCGTGAGTTTGCATCTTTCAGCGCACCAACCAAACCGGTGAAGCCGGCGCTGGTTTTCGCTTCGCCCAGGAGCTTGGCTGTCTGAGCCCGAATCTCGGTGTCCTGATCCTGGAGCAGGGGAATAACCGGTTCGAGGAGATGACTCGCTGTCTCATTGCAACGGCCAATCTGGCCCAGACCCCACAGGGCATGTATGCGACCCAGTTGATTTGTGCCGTGTTGGGCGACATCCAAAAGAAGCGAAACATACTCCTTGTTGGAATTGAGGCGAGCAATGGCACGATCCGCAATTTCGAATTGAGCCGCCTGGCGGACACGTTGATCCGGGTGGCTGAGCAGTTTGCCCAACTCATCCGATGAGCGCTTCTCCATGCCCTCGTTGATTAATTTCTTGGTAGCTAATACCAGATCGCTATTCACCAGGCTGGGATCATAGAAGCGATAGAGGCGGCCTTTGTCGGTGCGTGGCCAGTGAGCCACCCAGTCGGCGATGAACATCCGGCCATCGGGGCTGAATTCAATATCGGTTGCCAGAATTCGCCAAATGAAGTTGGTGTGATCGACCATTTCATATCCGGCGCCCGCAGGTCTTAGAGCGAACGAGTGGATGCCGCTGTTGACGCTGGAACCCTTGTAATCACAGAGGAAGAAATGGTCCTGCCAACGGTCTGGAAAGCCGGTGCCGGGATAATGATTGAATCCTGCCGGGCCTTGCGCAATGTGCGCAATGGGAGGCACGAGGTAAGCCGCCTGCTCCGGAGTATGCAGATGCCAGAGCTTTTCGGAATTCCAGAGACCGGCCGGAGTGGTTTCGCTGACTTGGTAGCCGGTTCTCCAGCCGCTATCGCCGCCCTCCACAATATAAACCAGGCGAGCTGAATCCCCGTTATCGCAGTTGTTATCACCGCTGAAGAGGTTCCCGTAATTATCGAAAGCCAGGCCTTGCGGATTGCGCACGCCGTAGGCAAACACTGCCAAGTCGCTGCCGTCCGGGTTGCAGCGAAGGATGCTGCCGGTGTCGGGATAAGCCAGCACCTTTCCTTCCTTGGTTTTCACGTTGGCACCACGATCACCCATGCTAAAATACAGGCGCCCGTCCGGCCCGAAGCGGGGACCGTGAAGATCATGTCCAATAAGGCTGAAGTGCACGCCGTAACCGTAGCTCAGGGAGGTGCGTGTTTCAGCGTGGCCGGTATGGTTGGTGTCCTGCAAGAGCCAGAGATTTGGGATATCTGTGAAGTAAACATTGCCCTTGCGAGCCAGGACGCCCGCGCCTAATCCATCCACGACGGTGTTGAACCCGTCAGCAAAGTTTGTGGAATAATCCGCGCGGCCATCGCCATCCCGATCCTCCAACAACTGGATGCGCTCGGATTCATTGGTGAGCGTTTGCCACTTGTCGCCAAAATGCTTTTTGATCTCGGCCACGCGATCCTCCACCGTGCGGGCGGCAATATCATCGGCATACATCTCCATGTGAGCACGGGCGTCCAACACGCTTTTGCGATAGCGAAAGGTTTCGGCGATGTAAACGCGGCCCTGTTCATCAATGGTGAAGGCAACGGGGTTGAGCAATTGCGGTTCGGCCGCGAATAAATCCATCTTGAAACCTGGCGGCGGTGCGAAAAGCTTGATGGCAGATTCCGGATCGATCAGTGGTTTTAGATCCGCCCCAGGTGCCTGAAACGGGAGTAGAAGGCTTAGACAGAGGAGGGAACGACGTAAGGTCATAACATTCATGAGGGAATCAAACTTTGCTGATGGGCTGTGGCCATTGGTTTCAAAATGAGTGAACTCGTCTGCATTTTCCAACTACAGACGGGCTTGCCATGCAGGCGAGTTACAAGAACTTCGCCGATAAAATTCAAATTGCATTGGGCCAGACAATTCACGTGTAGTTAATTTCGTTAATCTGTCGTGAGCCTATCAGGCTTGCTGTTTTCAACTCATTTGTCAATCGATCTAGGCAAGGGAGGGTTACTAACTTGGGTAAGATACTTTTTATCTTGAATCGATCCGAAATCCAAATTACAGGAAAGACAAACCCAGACAAATCATGGCATCCGCCAAACCCTATATGGACACAAAACTATCCGACACGATGGCGACTGCGCCAACAAGTGTGAAAACCCATGCTGCAGCAAAAGTCCTAAACCAATGGCGCGGCTTGCGCAATTGGGCCATGATGGCATTCCTTTTGTTGCTGTTGTCCATGACCGGCGTGGTGCGGGCGCAAGTGACCAATATCATTTATCAAGACAACTTCGCCCGAACGGGGGCGTTGAACGGGTCGGCTCCCGATACGGTGAACACCCCCGGCGCCAATTGGTTTGCGTGCAACGTTCCAGGGCTGAATGCGCAATTGCAGACCGATGGCGCGTCGCTTGCCCTTACCAACCTGCCCGGCACGACGAATGGCTTCTATTTAAATGGATTTTTGCCGTTCCAGCCGCAGGTGGGACATATTTATTATCTTAGTTGTAATATCAAGCCGCTGTCCGGCGGCACTAACTGGCTGGCATTGGGTTTTGCCACGCACGCGTTAACAAACAACTTTTTCAATACCTACCAATGCGGCGCGGGCTGGCTGGGAATACGTGGAAGCGGCACGAATATTTCACCGTGGGGAAGCATAGCTGGCAACAGTAGTTTTACCAACGCCATTGGCAACAACTTCCAATTGTTCACAGTTGTTTTGGACACGACCTTTGGAAATGGAGCAGGGGGATTACCCAATGGAAATTCACAACAAGGATGGCAGATAAGATTTTACACCAACAATGTCCTGGTGCCCGGGGGCAACCAAACCATCGCGTGGGGCAACTATCCGATAAAGTATGTGGGGATTGGCGCGGATCGTGCGCAAGGGAATTTCCAAAATTTCACCTTGACTGATGTCCTGATGCGCCAGGGGGCGCCGGTGATTGTCGAGGAACCCCAGAATGCAACGGCGCAGGTGGGCCAGACTACCACTTTTTGGGTTGGTGTCACGAATGATTATCCCGCCGCCGCGTATCAATGGATGAGCAATTCCACGCCCATTCCAGGGGCGACCAGTGCCTCTTACACCACTCCAACGCTGGATATGTCATACAGTGGATTAAACTACAGCGTGACGATCACCAACGCGAACGGCTCGACCAACAGCAGCACCGCGGCTTTGACTGTCGTATCCGGACCGCCAACGGTTTATTCCGTGACGAAAACACCGAGCGTGACGAACCTCGTTGTTGCGTTTTCCAAGGCGGTTGACCCGGTCACGGGTTTGAATCCCGCTAATTATGCCCTGATTCAGGGTGGTGTCTCCATCGTGTCCGCCAGTTACGGCAGCTCGTCCAATAACGTCATCCTGAGGACTTCGACGCTGAGCACAAACACGGGCTATTATCTTAAGGTTCAAAACGTCAAGGATCTGTATGGCAACGCCATGAGCACCAGCACCAACGCGGTGCTTCCGGCGGGTTTGGTGTTCTTTGTGAGAGCGGATTCGGGCGTGGTTTATGACAGTAGCGGTTCGCTGGTGGCGCAATGGCTGGACCAGACCACCAACGCGAACAATGCGTCTCAATTCTTCGGCGTGCCATCGGCCGGCCCCGCCTACCTCGGCTCCTTGGTCAGGCCGACGACAAGCAGCTTCAACAACGGCCAATTGGCATTGGACTTTGGCAACACCTCGTTGCCCACTGCGCCACGCTGGCTGGCAGCGCCATCCACGCCCAGCCTGGAATCATTGGTCAGGAACACCACCATGTATGCCGTCGCCCGATTTACTGGCGCCAGCGATGAACTTGTAAGTAAAACCTGGGGCAATTTGCCGGCGCCGTTCGATTGGGACCCGAACCCCAACGAAAACGTGCAATACGGAAACGGCGTCAATAACGCCCCGTCGGGTGGGACCGCAGGAACCGTTTCTCTCAACACGCCTTATGTCCTTACGTCCATGCTGTCATTTCCGCCAGAAAACGGACTGGCGACGAACAACTTTAACTTCTGGCTGAACGGCGCAAACAACGGGAGCGGCTCCATAAAACCCTTAACCGGCAACCCCCCAACCATCTCGGATGCCGGGTTCCCGCTTTGGATTGGAGCACGGTGGGATTTGGTGAACCCGCGAATGAGGGGCCAGATTGCGGAAATCTTGCTCTTTAACACGGCCCTCTCGGACGCAGACCGCGCCATCGTGGACAATTACCTGGGCATAAAATATTTCACATTTGCCATTACCACCGACCTGCCCGCCTCCACCACCTCCTCCAATGGGTTTGCCGTGACCTATACGTTTGTGGCAGGCGCGGGGAGCGCTCACGGGTTCTCCTACCAATGGCAGGAAAACGGCACGAACCTTCCCGGCGCCACGGGTTCGACTTACACCACGCCAATTTTGGCTCCCGGCGACAACGGCAACACGTTCGATGTGCAGGTGACCTTGCCCGACGGTTCCCATCTCTATAGCACCATAAATACTTTGACGGTTCTCAACGTGCCGCCCTACGTCACCTCGGCGGGAATACCTATTTGGAACACGAATCAAGTCGTTGTGCTCTTTGATGAAGCGGTGAACCCCGCCACGGCCGCCATTGCCAGCAATTACTCCTTGAACAATGGCGCAAGTGTTCTTTCCGCCGCGATGGGTGAGCTGCCGAACAAAGTGGTGTTGACCACCTCGCCTTTGTCCTTCAACGCCAACCCCGGCTTCTACTCGCTCACTGTTCAAAATGTGAAGGACCTGTATGGCAACACCGCCGTCACCGCTTCAACGGCAGTAGGGCTTTATCCAAACGCGGCGCTCTGGGTCCGGGCCGACACCGGCGTGACCACGGATGCTGGGACGAACACGGTGAATCTATGGGCCGACCTGTCCGGCAATAACAACAACTTTTTCTCGGGTGGCGGCTCGACGATTCAACCACAGCTTGTCACCAACACCTGGGGCGATCCGGTTGTCCGTTTCAACCCCACCGATACGGTTACAAACTACATGGCTACGGCCAGCGGTTCTCCCACCCTGGGCATCACCGGCGATATGTCCATCATCGCCGTGGTCAACCCCAGGGCGCTGAACGGCAGGACTGGCCATATCGTATCAAAGACTGGAATCGTGAGTGCACCTCCCACTTACGACAATATCGCCGCGCCCTATGATTTTTTTCTGGGCACTTCAGGGGCACAATTAAATCGCGGCAACGGCACCGGCCCGACACCAGGGATTAATTACGGCGGATACACGGCGACCAAGGGACCTTCTGTCGGCTATCCCTCCCTCGTGGCGGTTTCCGAGACGGGCAATATGGTCAGTCACTATCTAAATGGCCAGGCTGCGGGAAGCGACGTGTTGAACAGCAACTTCCAGGAGTCGAACGCCTTCGATATGGGACAGCAGGTGTTCATCGGCGCGCGGTCTGATGGCTTTAATCGCCTGGCAGGCGACCTATCCGAACTGATCGTCGCCGCGTCGCCCCTGTCCAGCGGTGAAATTGCGGCGCTGGGTAATTACCTCAGCGCGCAGCACCATTTTGTATTGTTTAATTCCAGCCCGACAAACCTGGTGGTGTCGTCCTCGAATAATCACCTGACGTTCTCCTGGCCGGTGGACCACACCGGCTGGCAGTTGCAGAGCAATTCTGTAGGCCTCACTGCTACGGGTTCCTGGTACACAGTTACAGGTTCGACCTCGACCAACCAGATCACGATCACGCCGGATGCAAGCAAGAGCAGTGTCTTTTACCGCATGATCTTTCCACAACCTTGATTAAACCCGAACCGGAGAAGTACTATGGCTGATACCACACCAAAGTTGAATAGAGAGATAAACAGGTCCGGCGGGGCAAAGCTATTGAGGGAAGCGGGCGCAGGCAGGCGGGCGGGTTTTACGTTGATCGAGTTGCTGGTGGTCATTGCCATCATCGCGATCCTGGCAGGGTTGTTGTTGCCGGCGTTGGCTAGGGCCAAGCAGAAGGCCAAGACCACTCAATGCCTCAACAACATGAAGCAGTTGCAACTGTGCTGGACCATGTATGTTGACGACAACAACCAACTTCTGCCACTCAACGGACCGGCGCCCACACCCGGGCCCGGTGGCAACGGTTTGCCCAACTCGTGGATTCAGGGCGGAGGACAGAGTGACCCGGCGTTGCCATGGATCGCCAACGGAGTTCTCTATCCATACAACAAAACGGTTGGGATTTATGCCTGCCCGGCGAATACGAGGCAGATCAACTTCCCAGCGAACCCACCGACAACTTTTGTAGCAACGATGGGGCCCCAGGCACGAACCGTCTCAATTAACTATCCGCTGGGAGGATTCACGTCCGCTGATCTGGCGGGAAGCGCGGTGCTGGCCACTGGTGCTCATTCGGTGCGTAAATTCAACGAAATCAACCTACCCAATCCCGGGCCTGCTCAAATGTTTGTCTTTGTTGATGAGAACGAAAACAGCGTGGATGATGGCGATTTTGCCATTGACCCAGCGGGTTCGGGGCAAAACAGATGGTGGAATCTGCCCGGCAGCCGCCACAACAATGGCACCACCTGGTCCTTTGCCGACGGCCACGCCGAGTATTGGAAATGGCACGGAACAGCTGTGCTCACCTTTACGGGATACTATAAGCCAGCCGACAATTCCGATGATCTGGCCCGTGTCCAAGCCTGCACCTCCCCGCTTGCGAATTGATCGAAAATTTTATGCGGCCGGGGCGTTGTGCGCTGGGGGAGGGGATTTTATCCCCCGCAGCCTCGGTTCGCTATCGCCTCGTGCCGGAGGAGAACAAGGCCGATGGGGAAAGCTTCACCCCCGGCCGCGGTGAAGCGAGCCATGCCTGCCGCCTACCTGGGGTATTTGCCTGCCAGCTCTCTGACTTAAGGGCGGCCATTAGATGTGAACTGGTCTTAACCTCGAAAAACTGGGTTGTTGCCATTTGATGAAAGGTTTTCCTTTCAACATTCTCCTGGCTTCAATAACCCTCCAAGACCTTGGCCGGCACGCGCGACGATTTATATTCCCAAAACTCGCGTAGAGAAATATTACGATTACGGAATCGGGAAAACGCCTGCGGCCGGCAGAATCACAAGTCAACGACTCTGGCGTGCTCGCCGTCACTGAAGAGAGTTCGTCCATCAAATGTCTGGTAGGATCGGGCGATCACCGGTTTCGTGAAACACCATGAAATCCCAACCGTTAACCAAAACCAAACACCAACATGAAAGAATACCTCATTCATCATTCCTTAACCAAAATAATCCTGGCCGCGCTCGGTGCCGCCGTTACGCTACTCGCCCCTGCGCCCGCCCTTGCGAATAACTCCTGGGTGCGTGGCGGCAACTGGGCCGATAATGGCGATAACTTCCAGGATGGCGTCATTTATCCCGCCGGTATTACTTCCAGCACCACGACAACGCAAGCCGCCGCCATGGCCGACACCATTGCCAGCTACGATAAGGGTGTGGGCATTAACTTTGTCCGCATCGGCATCAATCCCGCAACTGTTTCCGGCAATTGGTCGGTAGTCAAAGCTTACGTTAACGAATTGATTGCCGACGGAATGGATGTGGACCTTGCCTGCTGGGATGGCTCCGACAAGGATGGAATCATTAACAACTTCAGCGCCTGGCAGTCCATGTGGCAAACAGTTGATGGTGTCTATAGCGGTAACAGTCACGTCTTTTATGAGGCGTTTAATGAACCACACGGCTACACTGCTGCCAATCTGCTAAACAATGTTTATGCGCCCTTCCTGAGCTTTATCAGCAAGAGCGATGATCACCTTATCCTGGATGGCACCGGTTACGCCGATGATGTTACAGCAGTGGGCGCCGATTCCCGATTCAATGGTTGCCAGTTGGGCCTCCACATTTATCCGACGTGGGGCCAATACACCACTGAAGCTGGCTGGAAAACCGCTTTGGCCACCCACGTCGGCAGTTATGCCAGCCGCACGATAGTCACCGAAATGGGCGCGCCGTCACTCAGCGGGTTGGACTACGATGTATCTTCCGGCAACGTGGACGTCTGTTTCATACGTGGCATATGCCAGGAGTGTCGCACATTGCTGGTGGGCCTCGTCTATTGGCCTGCCCATCGGGCTAATGACGGCTTCGTCTTGTTTAACACCCCGGGTGGCGGGGTCACCAATCCGTCGTTGCTAAACCAGTTGCAATACGGGTGGAATTTTTTCACGACGGCGGCCGTTTGGGGCGTTTGTGATTTCAATGTTATCGGAAAGACCGATTACTCCTTATACCGGCCGTCCAACGACGGTTGGTATGTTTATCCCAGCGTGAACCCAGTTCAGTACGGCGCCAGCACCGATATTGCCGTGCCGGCAGATTATAACGGCACTGGCCAGGCACAGCGCGCGGTATGGCGGCCTTCCACCGGCGATTGGTATGTTTATCCCAGCCTGAACCCAGCCCACTGGGGCGCCAGTGGAGACATCCCTGTGCCGGCAGATTATGTCGGCACCGGTCAGGCGCAGCTCGCGGTGTGGCGGCCTTCCAACGGTACGTGGTATATCAATGGAGGGTCCACTGTGCAGTGGGGCACCAATGGAGACATCCCCGTGCCGGGATATTATAATGGCGACGGCCGTGTGGATTATGCCGTGTATCGTCCTTCCAACAACAAGTGGTATATCTATGGACAGGCTGCTGTGCAGTTTGGCACGGCGGGAGACATCCCCGTGCCGGGAGACTATACTGGCAGTGGCAAAACGCAGATCGCGATGTTTCGGCCTTCCAACGCCACGTGGTATATTTACGGAGTGGGCTCCACACAGGTTGGCCAAAATGGAGATGTTCCCGTGCCGGGAGACTATACTGGCAGTGGCATAACACAAATGGCTACATGGCGGCCCTCCAACGACAACTGGTATGTGAACGGAGTGAGTCAACTAAGCTGGGGCACGACAGGTGATGTTCCCCTGCCATTGCCTTACGCCATCCGGCACTACTGTCTGGGATACACAAACTAACGCTGCCTTCCCGCGCCGGCTTCAAATTCTGGAGCCTGGCGCAGGCTCAAACGGATAAACAAACAACCGTTAAATTACTTCACGCTTTGAAAATTTTCGCCGTTGCCGCACAACTTTACGCTCGCGCTACAGCGTCTTTATTGGAGATTGAAAGCCATGACCTGCTCCAGGCTGTTCAAGGTTATTCGTGGGTTAATCAAGGAAATGCACAACTTGTGGGTTGCTGTGCAACTGAGTTCTTAGGTTGGTACCGATGGAGGGGGTCGAACCCACACACCGTAAAGGTACTAGATTTTGAGTCTAGCGCGTCTGCCAATTCCGCCACATCGGCAACCTAGTCATCACAATATAAGGATAGCGGCCGTTGTAGCAAACAAATTTTATTCGAGAAATCCCGCTCGATCCAGAACCAAGCCGGCGATTTAAAAATACTCGCAAGCTTGCTTCTCAAAAGCAGTTACTCTTGTTCGATGATGATTCCTGTCAGGCTGGTTTCAATTCTAAGGGACACATCGGGAGTGGTTGGATTATTAACACGCCAGCGAGCAAGAGGAGCAACCGTGATTTTTTGCAGATCGGTCGCGTAATGAAATTAACTTTTCCCTTCTTTACTTATCTCCATGGCGGTTTATAAACGGGTTGTCCTCCTGAAGTTCAAGCCAGCGCGAAGGAGCACGCTAAGGTTGGAAATTTACAGAGAGTCAATCGTTCCGTTTTGTAATCCCTTAATCATTATGAAAATTTATTTCGTACGTAACAGTGCTCCTGCTATTTGGAGGGCATTGATTGCTGTGGGTATTCTGTTAACCGGGGGCAAATTTGCAGCATTGCGTGCGCAAAGTGTTACGAATTATGCGGCCGATGCCAGTTCTTTGCGCGACGCCATCAACCTGGCGAATACCAATCCAGGTCCTCACGTTATTATTTTGGCAACCAATGCCGTTTATAGCTGCTCGAATGTCGACAACTTCTGGTATGGGCCCAACGCATTGCCGCCGATAGCAAGTGATATCACGATTGAGGGCAATGGCGCGGTAATGGTGCGCTCAGCGACAAGCCGGTTGCGCTTCTTTTATGTGGGGGCAGATTCCAACACGCTCGCGAGCTTGAACTACAACTCGCCCGGGGCAGGCAAGCTCACGTTGCGAAATCTGATTTTGACGAACGGGCTGGCGTTGGGTGGCAACGGCGGCGGCGGTGGCGGCGGCATGGGCGGGGCTATTTTCAATCAGGGAATATTGATTTTATATTCCGTGACTTTCAGCGGTAACACTGCACAGGGCGGTAATGGTGCTTCCAACGGAGGTGGCGCGGCAGCTTATTATAATGGGCTCGGGGGCGGAGGCATGGGAGAAGATGGGACAGAGTATCGTGGGGGCGGTTTTGGTGGAAGCGTTACACCGTCTGGCAGCCACGGTGCATCCAGCGGTTCTGGGGGTGGAGTCGGAGGTGGTGGCGGCGGTTTTGGTGTGACCGATAATGCGACCAACTCGCACGGTGGGGGTTTTTCAAACGGATTGGGTGGTGGAAATCTTGGCGGCAATGGCAGTGGGGGTGGTGGGGAGACCAGCTCCAGTACCAATGGAGGCGCAGGGGGAGGATTCGGTGGAGGCGCCCCCCCTAGGCCTTGGATATTATACCACCCGCCCGGGGAGGCGGGGGAGGCGGGGGTGTTGGAGGGGGCGGTGGTGGTGGTGTTTCCGACAGTTCTACTGGAAAAGGTGGCGGGAGTGGTGGCTTCGGCGGTGGCGGTGGTGAGGTGGGAGACAACGGTGATGGCTTCCCTGGAGGTAGTGGCGGCTTTGGCGGTGGAGGTGGCGGTGCTTTCGAATTCTCGGGTACCCAGGGTGTTGGCGGTTTTGGTGGTGGTAATGGGGGTTTCAGTCCGAGGCCCGGTGATGGTGGCGGTGCCGGTATGGGGGGAGCCATTTTCAATCACAATGGGTGGTTACTGGTAACAAACAGCACGTTGGTCCAAAACAAAGCCCAAGGCGGCACGGGTGGCGCTGGGAATAGTGAAGGCACCGGCAACGCTCAAGCTGCCGGCGACGGCGGCAGTGGCTTTGGCGGGTCCATTTTCAATTTGAATGGGGTTGTGACCATCTGCAGCAGCACGTTCGCAAGCAACGTGGTCGTGGCCGGCGCGGGAGGCCTGAGTAACCCTGGTGTTACGAACGGCTTTGCCGGCGGAGCCGATGGGGGCGCACTCTATACGCTTGCGCTCAGCCAGACTGCCAGCGTCACGCTCATCAACAGCATCCTGGCCAACAGCAGCGGCGGAAAAGACCTCGCCAGCAGAGGCAGCGTGCTGACCGCCACCGAGCCCAACATTGTGCGGAGCTTTACGAATAGTGGTGGCGGCTTCACCACCACCGGTGTCGTCGCTGTCGATCCGCTCCTGGGACCGTTGACCAATAATGGTGGTTTCGCCTACACCATGGCGCTGCTGCCGGGCAGTCCGGCGTTGGATGCGGGAGACAGTGCCAATGCGCCCGTGTTTGATGGGCGGGGATTGCCGCGAGTGTCGGGCGCGAAAGTGGATCTGGGTGCCTATGAACTACAGGTGCCAACTCAGCTTTTGTTCACGAACTGGAAATTTGTAAGCGGAGGCGGACTGCAATTGCAGTTCAGCGGAAGTTCCGGCACGGGTTACACGATTGTATCAACGACGGATTTGACGCTGCCTCTCAGTAATTGGACGGTTCTGGGGTCTGCCATTGAAACCACCAACGGCGAATTTCAATTTAATGACACGCAGGCGATGAGTTTTCCGCAACGCAGCTATCGCGTGCGGCAGCCTTAGCTGGAAAATACAATATTTTTCGAGCAGCTTAGAATTCCAGCTTCATTTTGGTTGAAAAGGCGAGGTCACAATCGGCTCTTTCGAGAAGGGATTCGCAGAGTGTCAACAGGCTCGGTTGCAGCTTGCAGGTTGAAGAGTGGCCGTTCAGTTCGACTGTGACTGGACGACTGAAGTCGATAAGCCGGCCATCCAAAAGCAGACTGGCAACAGTGATATTCGTGGTGGTGACAACGATACGGTTGTTATGGCAGGCGGCCTGGATTTCCTGCTTCTTTGCGGGCTGGGGAACCTGGAGCCAAAAGAAGTTTTTGATGACGCCGTCCGTAAGTTCCCAGTTAAGTTCGGTGGGGACGGGATTGCGAATGAAAGGATACATGTCCTTGATTTTATCCTTATCAGGGAGGCCGCCATGGCCATAGCCGGGTTGATATTCCATGGTGACGGGGTAAATATCGGTGCGTTCACCGCGGAGTTTTTTCACGGTTTCGTTGAAAGCGCGGCAGCGTTCAATTCTTCCGTAGGCATCGTCCTTCTCGCCGATCATGAAAGCGAAAGGAGTGTTGCGAAGCGTTTTGGCGGAGGTTTCGCCATCGGTGGGAGCGGCGGCAGAAGCGTGGATGGCGGCGAAGTGGTCGGGCATTTTGGGGCCGATGGCAAATGCGCCGTAGCCGCCGTGGGAATAACCCATGATGAAGACTTTGTTGGGATCAGTTTCTCCGAAGATGAGGAACTGATGAATCAGGTTGTTCACCAGCGGATAAACGTAATCATCGTAGAATCCGTTCCATTCATCGTTGGGGGCGCGGAGAGCCACATAGATGTATCCCGGGACGGAAGATTGGTCGTGGTAATAGCCTTGCATCATTTTCCATTGGCTATCATTGACTTCCTTGGCGGTGCCGCCGCCGCCGTGCATGGCGATGAATAGAGGCCAGCCATGGGCTGGCTTTTGGCCGACATATTTCACCGTGTAGGGGCTGAGGTATTTTTGGAAACGAACCTGTTTCGCTTCGTAATCGTGCTTCAGATCCTGATGAATGTCGGCGTTGCGATAGGCTTCCCAGGCGATTTGGCGAACAGCGGGTTCGTTCTTTTGGAGCAGGGTTTCAAGGCTATGGTCAAATTTCCATCCAGATTGCTTTTCCAGACTGGCATTGAAGAAATCGGTTAAGGCACTTTTCAGTTTGGCCTGGTCCTTTGGTTTGAGTTGAGGAGTTACGATGGTGAACGCAGTAGCGGTTTCGGCAAGATCGAGGACGAGCATTTGTTGGCTGTTGGTGGAGGTGGCGAATTCATGGTTGAGCGTGTGTTTGCCTGCCTGGACTTGAATTTTGTAGGTGTGTGACTGAAGTAACTCGAAGGCGAGCATGTCATTTGAGTCAAACTTTTCATCGCGACTGGTGCCTTCGAAGTGAACCGCAGAGTCATTCGGATCAGTGATGCAAATTTTGGAGGTAATGCGATTCCCAGCGGGGCGATCCAATACCTTGACCAGCAACCGGGTTTTATCGATGTGCTTCAATTTTGATTTTGGCGTGTAATTGTCGGTTACGTTGATCGCGCTGATATAGTCCAGGTCGGGAGCCCAGACCAAGGGGAAGGGGAGATCGGTTTTCTTGAAGCTGGTGGCGTAGATGGCATGTTCCTTGGAATCCCTGGTGGCCTGGGCGGCGTCGGCTTCAAACCAGGTATGGTCGAGTCCCTTGGGATCGGGTTCGGCAGCGCCGGTGAAGTGCCAGCTTGTGTCCCAGACTTCGACCCACGTATGATTGCCGCGATTGTCCGCCCAATTGGGAATGCCTACGAGACGGGCGGGAATGCCGACAGACCGACAGGCATCGATTAACAGGATCGAAAGTCCAGTGCAGGAAGCGAGGCCGCTTTCGATGGATTCAGAAGGACTTTGATCGGCCTTTTTGCGTTGGGTCGAATATTTTACTTTTACCAAAGGAAACAGTTTTTCGTTCAGACGTTGGGCGGCTTCGCCTGGAGTTTTGCAATCCTTTACCAAAGGAGCGCATTTTTCATACAAGGATTTGCGCCAGGCTTCGCGTTGTTCATTGATGTTGGCGTAGGGGAGCACGTAGTTGAAAAATAATTCGTCAGGAATGGTTTTGCCCCAGGGAGCCTTGTCCCGGGATTCATAAGCTTGCGCGACATTTTCGAGAAGAAATGCTGCTGACAATGACTGAAGATCCTGTCGAGGCATGTTTTCCACGAGAAATTGCAGGCCGGGGCGTTGAGATTTTGGCACGTCGCGCAATGCCTGAACAATTTCCGCCTGATTCGTGCCGGATTGAGAAATGGATTTGGCGGAGGCTTCAGACCACCACTGATTGGTGACGGCGATTTGGAAATCTGCAAATGCAGTCGTCGCACAGCACAGTAGCAAGAAGGAGATCAGAATGGCGCAGAAACGAATCGCGCGTGAGAGGTTTTGTCGTCCGGATGGAGGGGTGAACGTTGCCATAGATCAGAGTCAAGAATGGCAGAAAGTCTGCCGTTATGACAGAAAAAACCGGTTCGGTTGACCTGTAACTCAGTGGGATGCCGGCTTGCAATGAAGTGTGAAATTCGCAAGATAGAGGCAGGTCCGCAGTTTCTCGTGATAGCGCATCGTGGCGCGCCTGCCACTTACTTTCTAACTTATGAAATTGTTATTGGGATTCTTAACGGTTGTATTACCCATGGTTGCACTGATGACGGCGCGGTGTGAAGAGGCGCCCACCCGTGCGCCGGCCGTTCAGTCCAAGTTCCCATGTGACCCGGAAGCGGCGGCGCATTACACGGCGTATCGTGTGCATGAGCCGATCAAAGTGAATGGCCGATTGGATGAGAAAGCCTGGGGAGCGGTGCCGCATTCGTCAAGGTTCGTGGATATTATCACCGGCAAGCCGGCGATGTATGACACACGCGTCGGGGTGCTATGGGATGAGAAGAATTTGTATGTGGCTTATTGGGTGGAAGAACCGCATGTGGCCGCGACGCTGACGAAATACAATTCGCCCATTTGGCAAAACAATGATGTTGAGGTGTTCATTGCGGGGAAGGACACTTATTACGAGTTTGAATTGAACGCGCTGAATACGGTGTATGAGGCATTTTTTGTCTGGGAGGATGTTTACGAGAAGGACGGTTTTTCCAAGATGCCGCAGTTTAAACGCTCGAACTCAAAGGTGCAGTCCTTCAACGGAGTTGGTTTCACAACGCATCCGAGAGGCAAACGGGTAGGCTCCTGGGATTGGAAGTTTCCGGGACGGAAAACGGCGGTGTATATCGACGGCACGCTGAATAATGACAAGGACAAGGACCGGGGCTGGACGGTGGAACTGGCGTTTCCATGGAAGGGGATGAAACTGCTGGCCAAGGCTGATGGACGCACTTTGCCGCCGAAGGATGGGGATGTGTGGCGAATCGATTTTTCGCGGTTCAATCAATACAAGGGATCGACGAATGATTCCGGCGGGTGGTTTTTGAGCCCGCACGGAACCTGGGATTCGCATATTCCGGAATGTTTTCCGTATGTCCAGTTCTCCACGAATGATGTGATGACCGTGAAGTAGAGCAGGCAACCGCTGAATTAACGGCGCGTACCGGAGTGCCGCTTAATTGGCAGCGCAGGCGGGAGTCGTGGGGTTGGCAGGAGCCTCGGGATTGGGCATCAACGATTGGCCGTTGGCATCGATCATGCCTTTGGCAATGGCGTAGCGGGTCAAGCTGGCAACCTCATGGATGTTCAGTTTGTTCATGACTTGCTGGCGATGTTTTTCCACGGTTTTGATGCTGATGCCCATGTCGCAAGCGATTACCTTGTTGGGTTTGCCGGCGACGATGTGCCCGAGGGTTTCCAATTCGCGTTCGGTAAGCTCGAAGCTGGCTTTCGTGCCATTGCCATTCGCAAACCCGGCTCGTACCTGGTCTCGCAATCTTTTGGCGATGCCAGGGCTGAAGAAGGCGTTGCCCTTATGGGTTTCGCGGACGGCAGCAACGAGATCGTTGGCGGCGGCGTGTTTGATGAGATAGCCGGAAGCTCCAGCTTCGGTGAGCTTTTGCACGTAGTCATCTTCGCCGTAGGAGGATAGGACGAGGACTTTTGCTGAAGGAGCCACTTCGGCAATCTTGCGGGTGGCCTCCAGGCCGTTCATGAGCGGCATGGCGATGTCCATGAGGATGACATCGGGGGTAAGTTTTTGCGCCATTTGTACGGCCTCGCGGCCGGTTCCGGCTTCGCCGACGATTTGGATGTCCTTCTCTCCGGACAGGAGGGCGCGGAGGCCTTGTCGGACTACGGTATGGTCGTCGGCTAATAAGACTCGAATATTTGGCATAGATTTGTGGGTAAGGATTTGTTCGCTACATTGACTGTTGTAGCTGATTTGGAAGACATTGCTATTAGCAGATAACCCCATAGGGGAAATGGGGCGCAACGTTCAAAGGGGAAAAGAGGAAAGCCACCAATGTTACCAGGAGGCCAAAGAAGTTATCAGATTTTCAAAACTTTAGCACGGGTTGGGCCAGTGTGGCAAATGAGGCAGCCTGCCAGGAGAAAAAACAATTTCGTTCCTTCACTTGAAACGTCCTGTACTGGTTGTAGGTTGCCGTGGGTAGCTTACCCTATAGCCATCATTATCAAATGCCGGAGACGTCTGGAGCCATATGTTTATTGTTTAGCCATTATGAAATCGATTTTGCTGATAGATGATTCCGAAGATGATGTTTTTTTCATGAAGCAAGCCATTGATACCGGGCAGTTCCCATGCAACGTAACCGTACTGCGGCAGGGCGAAGATGCCATTCAATATCTGGCCACGGCGGCTGAGCAGGTAAGTTTGCCGGACATTATTATTTTAGATGTGAAGATGCCAGGGATGGATGGTCACGAGGTGTTAAATTGGATTCGCACCCGGCCCAAGTTCAGGCACATACCGGTGGTGATGCTCACCATTTCCAACTTTGATCGCGACAAGGATCGTGCGTATCACTTGGGAGCCAATTCCTATCTGGTGAAGCCCAGGAAAAGCGAAGAACTCAATGCGATGGTGCAATTGCTGTCGAAATATTGGCTGGGGTTCAATCATACGTTGGCGTGGACGTAAGGGGGATTCAACACGGAGCTGTGGATGGCCACGAAAAGGCTCAAAAAGCACACAATAGGGGATGTGTCGGGAGACAAAAATGACGGGGGTGGAGAGGGAATTTGGAAGGATCGCCCACAGATTAATGTTAACCTCAGCGCCCTGAATCCAAGTGCTTTACTTGCTTTTAATTTCCACGGCTTGGAAGAGGTCTTTGCCAATGGGGATGATTTTGATGTTTTGCCAGGCATACAGAGTGTCGAATGCATACAGGGCTTCTTCTTTGAACATCCCAGTTTGGGTAACAAAAGTAAAAGAAGCAGAGGTGTCTGGGAGGGGCGCGGAACGGTCGAGTTGGCGGCCAATCAGCATTGAGTAAAGTTTTAAGGTTTCCTGAAGGTTGCTATCTGTACAATCGGCCCCGAACATTCTAGTAAGCCCGGGCGGAGTCGATGAGGTGGGTGGTAGAGGGGTAAAGGTCTTGATCTTCGAGGAACCTGGGTGGGCCATGGAGGCGTGTTCGATTGGCACGATCATGGCGAACTTGCGTCCATCGAGGATGTTGGTAAGGCTGGCTTGAATAAGAGCGTGGGAGAGGGCTTGGGCAGCGGCAGTTTCGTTGGTGACGTCAGCATCACAGCTGATCGTGGCAGATGAAAGGGAAGGTTGGAGGATCGTGCGATTGGTGAATCGGCTGTAGAGCCACTGGACCCGGTGGAGGCTGGCGTTGCGAAGATGGATGCCATAAGCGTTGGAGGAGTTTTTCGTATTGTTTTCCAGGGAGAGAGTGTTGGTCGTGCTGGATTGGTTGAAAGTGAGGTTAACTTTTACCGTGCGGTTGGTTGTATCAATTTGAAGAATTTTGCATTTGATCTCCTTACCGAATACCTCGGTTTGACCTTCGGAGTTGCTGATAACGAAGGAGCGGTCTACAGCGTCGGTCTTTTCCACAAGTACTTCTTTCTCGCCGGGCAGGTTGATGATGCCTGTGAGTTTAACCGGCAGAGATTCAGCGTGGGCGGAGGCAGAAAGGAGGCTGAACAGCAGTAGTGGAAGGAGAAGGCTTTTCATCTTTGGATGGATAATGTGCGGAGATTTGCCTTGGTGGGCAATGCGAAAAAATGGGGGCCGATGCAGCAGTTCAAAAGCAGGACTAAAAGACGCAAATTTGATTTAATAAAATAGGTTTGCTCCGAAATCCGGGGTCTTTCCATCCATGACCTCGTGCATCCATTTATCCAATTTGCCGAAGTCCATTTTCCAAAACTTGCGGCAGAGCATGAAATACTCCAGCACCGTATCGCGCTCGCCTTTTTTCAGAAGATCATCGGCCAAAGTCATATTGGGGCCAAAGCTGTTCATTTGTGGGGAACCGGGGCTTTTGCCGGCGGCGAGCAGATACTTTTTCGCCGCTTCTATGTTTCCTTCACGCACGGCAATTCGGCCATAAACCAAATTGGTGTCCTGGATGGCATTGCCGTAGTTCCAGTTTCCTTTATATTTTGGCAGCAAAGTCATCAATTCCCCGGCGTAGTTTTGCGCGGCCTCAGTCTTGCCTGCGACAAAACTTTCCTTGGCGGCAGCGCCGAGTGCATAAAACCGTTTCTCTTCCGTTTTAGCAGTCTTCAAATTAGACATTGCCAGCTTATAGTTCTGCTCGGACAAGTTTTGATCTGAGATTGTGAAACCGGACTTGATATGAAGCAGTTGGTTAATCTCGAACGTTTGAATCACCGTGAATAGGGCGATCCCAATCATGAACGCCCGCTGCAATCGCGTGGAAAGGGATTTTGCCAGGGGTTGGACAAATACTTCAGATTCCGGCACCTGACCGAGCGTGCGTTCCGCCGCAGCGAAATCCTGGACCCGGAATTTCTGCCAGGCGGATTCAGCAGCGGCGGCAACCCTGTTTTCAAGCTCCCCATTTGGCGAAGGATTTTCACCGCGCAATTGGCGCAATGCCCGCCGGTCCCTTTTGTGCATGGTTACGGAAACGGTTCCGTCCCGTTGGAGGATTAATTTGGATCCTTGCGATCCGAAGGCAAAAAAGGCCAAACTAAAATGCCAAAGCGACATATTCACCGGTGACATTCGCAGAACAAGTCCGTTATTCATCAAGCGAAAATCGTTTACCAACCACCGGTTTCCCAGAAAACGGGCGAAATCAAAGAGTTCTGAATTGTTAAAAACATGGCGTTTCGCAGGTTCGGCCATGACGGGCTCCACGTTTTTTAGCATGCCTTCGACTGAGCGGAGGAACAGATTGTAATCCGCCCGCATCGGCCTTCCGCTAAAAGTGAATGACATCAATATCATCTGCACAGCCACAAAGTAAGCGGTCCAAAGAATTGGTATCCATCCCAGGCCAATCATTAGACAGAAAACGGCAAATAATAGATTCGTTGCCACTATTCCGATAAAATATCGGTTGCGAATAATCTTCAGCCGCCTCGCCATTATTGAGCTCATAACAGAAGTGATGCCAGCCAACACAAGATAGAATGTGGCCAAACTTTCGCCCCGGTGAAGCGATGACAGAACGAACCAGGGGACCAGCGTCCAAATCACGAGCATCATCAAAGCAAACCACAGAATCCACCAACGCGAACTGCGGCGGAACAACCGGGCGCGGAAACCATCACGATCAAGGAAATTCCGTGATTCCAGCCGCATGAACAGCCATTGTAAGAAAATTCCCGTTAAAACCGAGGCGGCGGCAAAAAATGAAAAAAGGAATTTGAACGGTGTGAATTTGGCCAGTGCACCGAGGGCAGTTCCACCGAGGCCCGCAGCCGTTGCTTTCGTGGTAGAGGAGGCCAGCACACCAGCCATAACGGCAGGCACGAGGGTTTTGGCCGGTCGCAACTTTACGAGCGAGCCTTCGAGTTTTTCCTCGAGCCGTTCACGCATCGCGTGGCGGGCACGATGCAGGCGCACACGCAGGACGGCTTCAGAAATTCCCAGCGCCGCCGCCGCCTCCGCACCGCTCTGGCCTTCGAGATAAAACAACACGAGACATTCACGGTGCGCGGCGGGCAGTTCGGCCAAAGTCTGCCGCAAGGTTTCCGGTGTGTGGAGTGGGCCGGTTTCAACGGCGGAATTTTCTTTGGTGGACTGGTCAGCATTTTCCAACGCCCAACGTTCGCGCTTATTCAGTTCGCGGCGATGGCGCAGACCGAAGTTGATAGCGACTCGACGGGCAATGGTATTGATCCAACCGGAAAATTTTGCGCCATCGCCGAGCAGCCAGAGCCGCCGATACGCACGAATGAACGTCTCCTGTGTGACTTCTTCCGCCAACGCGGCATTGCCGAGACGGCTCCAGGCGACGGCGTAGACACGGCGTTCGTGACGCTCGACGAGTTCACGATAACGCTCGGCATCGCCACGCCGCACAGCCGCCACGGCGGATTCGTCCTGTTCTGCGTTTTGATTTGGGTCGCCCGGTCATTTCAGTCGGTATCATTTAACCGCAAGACAGCATTGAAGGGAAATTGTTACATTTTCAGATTCCGGCATGGGATTTTACGCGTCGTGCGTTGATTGGCATAAACTTTCAGTAGGTCGGCAGATGATGGTTCGTTTGGCCTGGGAAAGGCTGGCGCAAAAACCGCTTCATTGTTGATGCCTGCACATCAGGTGGTTGCGCCAGACAGACTCGGCTGCGGTTAGTGAACCGGCGAGCGCCATTGCAATACAGAACTGGTGTTACCGAGCACTCCAAAATCGTCCAATCTGAAGTCCGTGAAGCCGAAGTTGGAGGGGCAGGGAAGAAATGGAGAGGGATATGGGAAAAGGAGAAACCGCAGAGAGCGCAGAGAACCTATGGCACTACAAAAAGGTAAAGCTTGCGGGGACATGCCGAACGACCGAGAGGGAGAGGATAAGGGACTTTTGGCATGTCATTCCGCGATTTCGAAAATTACCTCACCTGCCCCGACGGCTTCATCCACATTAAACACATATTTAACTTTGGCGCCCGACAACCCTGATTGAACGTATAGGTCCTGGATTTTCTGTGCGTCGTTGGAGAGTGTCCGTTCATCCGATGGTTTGTCGGCGCTGGACGATAGTAATTTGGCAAGTTCGACCTCCGTGAACTTGGAGTTACCCGCGAAGCGAATCTGGCTTATCCTTGGATTTTCCTGTACGAGGTAGTTCAGTGTGACTCCCTCATCTGTGGTGTTATCCGCCACGCGAAGATTGTGGAACAAACCGGTGCTATAGAGGGTGCGCACATCACGAGCCACTGCCGTCTGATCAAAAATGTCTCCCACCTTAATGGAGATGTTCGTGCGAATCTGCTCTTCACCGACCTCTTGTGGCTGCTTTACGTGCGTTATGAGTATCTTTGCGACTGCCGGCGGGTGGGCTGAGCCTTTGCTGGCAGAGGCATCTGGCTGAGGCGCTCCCAATTGAGCGTTGTGATCACGAAGGAGTTTGAGTTCGTCCGACTGCCTGCGGAGTCTTCCCACTTCCCCTCGCAGCCTTAGCAACTCGCCGGTGGCGTGGGTCAATCTCTCATTTTCCTCGCGCAGAGAGGCAAGTTGGTGCGCGCTTTCATCGCGCTCGCCTTGCAGTTGCTGGATTTGCTCGAGTAGTGGCGCCTGCTGCTGCCGGAGTGTTCGAACCGCATCGCGCATTTGCGCGGCCTGGCGGGCTTCGTAGACTCCTGCCACGGCCAACACGGCGACGGTGGCTGGGACGAGGATTTTTTGCAGTGTGGTCATGGCCATGGCTTTGGTGGCGGCAGTGATTGTCGCGGTGGCAATGGTGGTTCCAGAAAATGCGGCGGCGGCAACGGCGGCGGCGAGCCCAACCGGCGCAGCTTGAACGGAATTTGCTGAAACGGCTCCGGCAATTGCCGATGCTGAAAGTGTCACACCCTTCCTGGCAAAAAACTTCCGCAATTTTTCCACTGCACGATTGACCCGCATTCGCGCGGCATCTTCACGCATTCCCAAAGATGCGCCGACCTGTTTTAGATCCTTACCTTCAAAGAAGCGGAGTACGATGGCATTATGTTCTTTTTCCCCCAGACAATCGAGTGCCTCATCCAACAAAGGCGCGATTTGTGTCCAGACTTCTGAATCCGATTCATTCAAAATAGATTGCATGTGCGACTCCTGTTCGCGGAATTGACGGCGGCGTTGAATTTTCAGTGTATCGGCGGAAACGTATCGGGCGGTGCGGCCGAGCCAGCCGGAGATGATTGTCTTTGGGTTGAGTGATTTTGCCTTGCGTGCGAAGAGGATGAAAACGCCCTGGGTGATTTCCTCAGCCATATGAGGGTCGCGGACGTGGCGCAGGGCGACCGAATAGACCAAGTTAATGTGCCGTGATACCAGAGTGGTGAACGCCTTCTCTGAATTGCTTTGGGCAAATTCCCGAACCAACGTCATGTCATCGCTCATCATTTTACCAATAGATGGACGCAAATGTGGAAAGCGAACAGGTTAAATCAAAGATTTTTGGCCGCCTAGGCTGATATGGACGGATGGGACGAAGTATGTGAGTTTAGGTGCTAAAGTTAATAATAGTATAAATATGTGTTGAAAGTTTGGTGCGCATTCTATACAAGAAATGCATAGATACGTAATCAGTATGTTTTAGTTTAGAGATCAAAGGGAGTTTGTATGGCGTATGATGTGTTTGGCTATGTCGGACTTGTCCGGGGTTTTAATTCGGTCGTCCCGATGGGACTCGAAATTTCGAATGCCGATTTTCGAGTGTCGAATTTGAAAGCTCTAACGGTGGATAACGCCAGATAACGCCAGATAACGGTGAAAAGAATTTATGAGGAGGGTTTTCAGTCGAAAAGGAACTCGGTTGTCGATCAGGAGATGGATGAAGACGGAGGAGACTGCGAGGGGCGAATTTCGATTGGTGAATGAAGGAATCGGAAGGCCAAGGAAATTTTGAATGGCGAATTTCGATTTTCGAATTGAAACAAGAGGAAAGATTGAAGGATGAGAGTTGCGAAAACAACAAAGTGCAATGGGCAGCGACATCAGAATACTTACCCCAGGTGCGTTTCGGTCGGTGGTGGTCGGTAATGGTCGGTGGAAGTCGCTGGTGGTCGGTGAAAAAAATAAATCGGTCAGTGGCCCGGTGTCCGTGGTCAGTTGCTCCGAGGTGCTGAATGATTTGGACGGAGTTGGGAACGGAGAGAATTCGACCTAGTTCGAGTTACTTCGACTTAATTCGAGTTAAAAAATGAAAGAAACGTTGCGGAGGACGAAAATGGAAACATTGAAGTGTCACAATCTGGTGAATTATGCGGATGAGAGATCAGATGAGCTGATTGATTCCTGGCCGTGCTGGCTGCGCGCGGGAGGATTGGAAGGGAGTGACCAGGATGTGGAAGCCATCAGCAGCTACCGGGAGTCATCGGCAGGTGCGATTGTGATTGTGGGGAAACAAGAAGGATTGAATTAATGGCTGGGGTCAGCCATGTTACCGCTCATGGAACAGGATCAATTGGATGAGTTGATGGTATGTCGCTTGAATGAGGCGCGGAAGACGGTGGAGCCTTGTTCAGTGGTAATTTTTGGCGCGAGCGGGGATTTGACGGCACGAAAGCTGATTCCGGCGCTGTATCATTTGTTCAAGGAGAAGCAGATGCCGGGGGAGTTTCGGATCATCGGCTTTGCGCGTCGCGAGAAGACGGATGAATCGTGGCGGACCGAGCTGCGCGAGGCGCTGGATCAATTTTCGCGGACGAAGCCGGTGGATGATGCGGTATGGGCGGAGTTTGCGAAGCATGTGCATTATTGCAAGGGCGAGTTTGGCGATCTGGAGGCTTACAAGAAGTTGGAGCAGCAGTTGGCGTCGTTTGGGAATGAGGCGTTGCGGAATAATTTATTGTTCTATCTGGCGACGTCGCCGAGTCAGTTTGGTGAGGTGGTGGAGATGCTGCATAATGCGGGGCTGTTGCATAAAAACGAGGAGAAGGGCTGGCAGCGGATCGTGGTGGAGAAGCCGTTTGGGCATGATTTGGCATCGGCGGTGCAGTTGAATGGTGAATTGACCAAGTACGCGCATGAAAAGCAGGTATTTCGCATTGATCATTACCTGGGCAAAGAGACGGTGCAGAATATTTTGATGTTCCGGTTCTCGAATTCGATTTTTGAACCGCTGTGGAATCGCAACTTGGTGGATCACGTGCAGATCACGGTGAGCGAGAGCCTGGGTGTGGGTGGTCGTGGTGGGTATTACGAGGAGGCGGGGGCATTGCGGGACATGGTGCAGAATCATTTGTTGCAGGTGATGTCGTTGGTGGGAATGGAGCCGCCTGTGTCGCTGGATGCGGAGCCGATTCGTGATGAGAAGGTGAAGTTTTTGAAGTCGATCCGGCCATTAACCGAGGCGAGTGTGGGCAAGCAGGTGGTGCGTGGGCAGTACTTCGCGGGAGTGGTGAATGGGGAAATGAAGCAGGGATATCGCCAGGAGCCGAAGGTGAAGTCGGATTCGAATGTGGAGACGTATGTGGCGCTGAAGTTGTTTGTGGATAACTGGCGTTGGTCGGGTGTGCCATTTTATTTGCGAACGGGGAAGTATCTGCCGCTCAGTGCGAGCGAGGTGCGGATACAATTCCGTCCGACGCCGCATGTATTGTTCGCGGCGCAATGCGGGACGAAGTTGGACCCGAATGCGTTGACGCTGAGGTTGCAGCCGAATGAAGGGATTTCGTTGAGATTTAACGGCAAGGTTCCAGGAACGAGCACGAGTGTTCGGCCGGTGCGGATGTCGTTTAGCTATAACAGCGAGTTTGGCGCTTACACGCCCGAGGCTTATGAGCGGTTGTTGCTGGAAGCGATGGCAGGGGATGCGACCTTGTTCATTCGCCGTGATGAGGTGGAGACGGCGTGGGGGATTGTGGATAGCATTCGCAAGGGCTGGGAAGGCAAACCGCTGACGAACCGGGAGTTTTATTCCGCGGGAACGTGGGGGCCGGTGGCGGCGGATGACTTGCTGTCGCAGGCCGGGCATGTGTGGCGTGATCCGCAACCGGTGACCTAAGCATTTTGTGGTTTTGCCAGGGCGGCGATCAAACTGCGTCGCCCTGGTGTTGAACGGGAGGAGAAGCGGGAGACTGGATGATGAAATATTATGGCCTACGAACTTTTGACATTTGCGAACGATAAGGAGTTGGCGGAGGAAGTGGCGAGACGCTGGTTGGCGGAATTGGCCAAAAGGGATACTTCAGTGATTTACACTGTGGCACTTTCCGGAGGGCGAATTACCAAGGCTTTTTTCAACGAAATTGTTAAGCAAAATAAAACAAAACCAATTTCTTTTGATGGTGTTTACTTTTTCTGGGCGGATGAACGCTGTGTTCCGCCAACTGATCCGGAGAGCAATTATGCTGTGGCTAAAGAGCTTTTGTTCGATCCGCTGGGAATTCCGGAGCGACAGGTTCACCGAATTCGCGGGGAAGAAAGAGAGTTACTTGCGCTATCGGATGCAGTGAGCAATATTTGTAATGCGGCAAAGCTTAATGCAGCAGGGCAGCCGATGTTGGATTTGGTTTTCCTGGGCATGGGTGAAGATGGGCATGTGGCATCGCTCTTCCCGCAAGAAGTGGAAGAGGAGAGACAAAAGCCCGAAATTTACAGGTCAGTGAGGGCAGTAAAGCCGCCGCCGCAACGGATTACGCTTGGCTATAAGGCTATCGGAGCCGCCAAAGACATTTGGGTGCTGGTTTCCGGGGCGGGGAAAGAAAAAGCGTTAGCGGAATCGATATCGCCGAATGGTGAGACGCCATTGGCCAAGGTTTTGAAATTAGGGAATCAGGCAAAGATTTTTTCGGACGTGAAGCCTGGCCGGTAAGTGAGTGAAAAATTGTTCTTTCTCAGAATGAGTTGCGACCTGAAAGATTTTTCGGAAATAATTTAAAGTATTTCCGAACGAAATATGGGTTAAACAATCTATATTTCAGTAGATGTCGCTGTTCGTTTAGGGTTGGCATAGGGATTATGCTAGTAGTGAGGTTCGAACAGCGTGAAATAGTTGACCTCATTACCCTTCTGAGCGCCTCGGTGAAGGCGTATTAATCTCCATCATCACTGAGCCAGAGCAATCTGGCTCTTTTAATGTACAGAATTCGGCATTGCGTGGAGAGTGATGACAACCTAAACTGCCCGCCGCATGAAAAATCTGCTAGATTTTGAAAAGCCGATTTTTGAACTTCAAGCAAAGCTTGAGGAACTGAAGAAGCAATCCCGATCGCTGGGAGTCAGCTCGGAAGAAGAAATTAAAAAATTTGAAGAAAAGATTGCTGAAACTCAAAAGCAAATCTTCTCGAATTTAACGCCCTGGCAAAAGGTCCAGTTGGCGCGGCACCCCAAACGTCCATTCACCCTGGATTACATCCGGAACACGTTTAGTGGTTTCAATGAGTTGCATGGGGACCGGTTATATGCGGAAGACCGCGCAGTAGTTGGAGGCTTTGCTTATCTGGAAGACAAGAAGGTTATGGTGATCGGGACCCAAAAGGGGCGCGACACCAAGGAGAATATTTTGCGCAACTTTGGTTCGGCGCATCCGGAGGGTTATCGCAAGGCGCTCCGTTTGATGAAGATGGCCGATAAGTTTGGTTTGCCGATTGTCACGCTGATTGATACGGCGGGAGCTTATCCCGGCATTGGAGCTGAAGAGAGACATATCGCTGAAGCAATTGCGGTCAATCTTCGCGAAATGATGTTGTTGGAAGTGCCCACCATTGCGGTTGTCATTGGCGAAGGCGGGTCAGGCGGGGCGTTGGGAATTGGAGTGACCGACCGGGTTTTAATTCTGGAGAACGCCTATTATTCCGTCATCAGCCCGGAAGGCTGTGCGGCGATTCTGTGGAAGGATCGTGCCGCGGCGCCCAAAGCGGCTGAAGCCTTAAAAATTACCGCCAAACATCTGCTCGAATTGAAACTGGTGGATGAGATTATTCCAGAACCGCTTGGTGGTGCTCATAACGATTCCAAAATGACTGGCGCCACTTTAAAAACTCATCTCCTGAAGCAACTGGATCAGTTGGAGAGTTTGACTTCGGCTGAACGATTGAAGCAGCGTTACGCACGTTTCCGCGCTCATGGACATTTTATTGAGAAACAGATTCCGGCTGCCTGATAATTACGAATGACGAGCTGCTGGATTCATCTCTGCTGATTCGTGCTTCGCATTTCACTGATGCTTTATCCGCTCACATTTAAACCTATTTTCAAGGAACGCGTGTGGGGCGGTCGCAACCTGGAGCGGCTTTACAAAAAGCCACTGCCACCTGATGTGCCGATTGGGGAATCCTGGGAAATTTCTGATCGACCAGGAGATGCCAGCATCATTGCGAATGGGCCTCTGGCTGGTAAGGATCTGCGCTGGCTGATGGAAAATCACGCTGACGAATTATTGGGGGCGTCCCGTCGCAATACGAAGAGCTTTCCGTTATTGGTGAAAATATTGGATGCTCAGGAAAAGCTTTCATTGCAAGTGCATCCTCCCGTAGAAATTGCCGCCAGCATGGGTGGGGAACCGAAAACTGAGATGTGGTACGTCGCGGAAGCGACACCCGAGGCAGACCTGTTTGTTGGTTTGAAAAAAGGGGTTACTCGTCCGGAGTTCGAGCAGAAAATTAAAGAAGGAACAGTTGCGGAGTGCTTTCATCGCATCCCGGTCAAGAAAGATGACGTCATGTTCCTCCCGAGTGGGCGGGTCCACGCGTTGGGAGCAGGAAGTGTGATTTTTGAAATCCAGCAGAATTCAGATACGACGTATCGGGTGTTTGATTGGAATCGGACGGGATTGGATGGCAGGCCGCGGGAATTGCACATTGAACAATCGCTCAAGAGCATCAATTTTGAGGATTTTGAACCCCGGCTGATCACAAGCATTTATTCGAGAAGCCCGACATTCAGCGTGCGGGTTTTGGTGGACGATCCTTTATTCAGGATTGATGCCTGCAAGGTCAAGCGCGGGCAGCGGTTCTATATTCGTAGCGAAGGGGCGCAAATTCTTGGCATACTGCATGGCCGTCTGGAGGTTGGGTTTGGCGAAATCAAGGTTTTGGCAGGAGCCGGGCAATTTGTGGTACTGCCAGCCTGTTTGGGGCGTGTGAGCCTCACGGCCGATACGCAGGTTGAATTCCTGCATGTCCAGAACCGTTGAGCAACCGTTTTTTAGGCGATAGAAAGCTTGCTGATAATCAAGGACAAGAGCGATATTCTGTATTAGTCTATACGATTGGATTAAATCATGCCTTCCAGACTGAAAGAATTTTTAAAGAGATGGGTGATAACCACAGCCGCTGTGTTGGTAGCGCTTTATATAGTCCGTGGCATCAGCTATGAGACAATTGGCGGCTTGCTCGTGGCGACCTTCATCCTCGGGATTTTGAACACTTTATTTCGACCGCTCAAAATCTTCCTGGGGATTTTTACGTTGGGGATTTTTACGCTGGTCTTCAATGCCCTGCTTCTTTATTGGGTGGGATCATTGGTGAGATCTTTTCATGTCGACTCGTTTAAGGCAGCCTTCTGGGGTGCTCTAATAATCAGCATCGTCAGTTTTATTTTAAATATTATCACCGGCACGGGCGGATCGCAGATAAAAGTCCGCAAACAGGCTCCGCCTCCGGCTCCTCCACCTCCACGGCACGACGATGGCGGTGGACCGGTCATCGATGTTTGAGGGGCAGTGAAGTGATTTATTCCGCCCGGGAGTAAGCTGCCCGAAGTGTATTTACCCCACGCGAGTGGAAGGTGCGCTCGAAATCGGTTACAACCGCGCTGAGTTCGTCGGGCGTTTCCACCGGGCGAAAAGCCGCATTAGCTGCAAAGACCGTGATCATTTGTTCAAAGTAATCGCGGTCATCCGTGCGAAGATATACGACACCTCCAGGAATCAAAACCTGTCGGGCCAGTTCGGTAAAACGTTCGTTAATCAGGCGATTTTTGCGATGTTTACGTTTGGGCCAGGGATCGGGAAAATAAATATGCAACGCGTTTACCGAGGCGGTCGGGAGGAGATATTCCAGAAAGTACGCGGATTCAATCCGAAGACCACGAAGGTTCATCAACCCGGCCCGACGTCCCTTGCGATCCACCTTCCGCAAGCGACCCAGCAAACGTTCGACGCCGAGAAAGTTGTGTTCCGGATGCAGCCTGGCATAGTTAATTAGAAACGAGCCGTCACCACTGCCCAGCTCAACTTCCAGCGGTTGGGAGTTTGGAAACAACCGGATTGGATCAAGCCGCTCCACGATGGAGTTTAGCTTTAGAATTAAATTTGGCTCAGCCGCGGGTTTCGCCGCAGTCATTTCTTGCTGCATAAAAAAATTTAACAGGGAGTTGCGGCAGGAATCAATACCGGCGGAGAAGAGATGGTCGGGGCGGTGAGATTTGAACCCTCAACCACCCCTACCGATTTACCCAGCTATTCAAGCATTTCTCAGAGCGTCACAAACACACAAATAGCGACACAAAGTTCTGGCCCACCCTGTCCATCGCAGGCTCGCCGAGTCGCGATCCCAAAAATCGAGTAAAAAGCGACCAAAATACATTAAGCAATCAACTCCATTTCGAACTCTTTTAATGAACGCCTGTTGCACCAGGACGATCCCAAAGTCACAGGCGAAATCTCATTTCATGGAATTCTGGAAATGCCTGAATTCATCATTTGCGGCCTAACGATACGATAAAACCGCCTGGGGTTCAGAAGGCCGACGGCGACCTGCACCCTCACCACAATCCACTGGCGATCGAATGGATGCACTGGAGCAACCTTTCTCCACAAAAACTTCGAGTGTCTAAACCGCCGGCGGCATGGTGTCGCCGTCTGGTTCAAGCCCGAGGTGGTATCGCATTGATTTCAGGAAATCGACAAGGCACCTGACATCAGCGAGGAGAGCGTTGTCCTCAACGAATCTCACGTATTGAGCCTTGCCAGCACTCGTTAGCGAGCAACGAACACTCCCGGCTACCTCTTGGGGTTCTCTCTCGGCTGCTTTATGGTTCCCCTTCAGGAATTCACTCAGCAAATCGATTGAAATGAGGTCCTCGATTTCACAGTCGATTCCTCGCCAAGGTTGATTCGCTTCGTCCACCAATTTTTGCATTTGCTCAGGGCTGCGCGTCGATCTGGGAAGCAACCGCTGCAACAAGAATACGTCGCGCCATTTACGATAGGTTAGGTGTTGCCCGGTCAAAGAGTTACAGCCCCGTCGTCCGGGCATGTCGTCGTCGAAGAGTGCAACTGCATAACACGCCCGTTTCCCATCTGCAGAAAGGTCTACGTCCATAATCGCCCTCAGCGGATGGAAATCTCTTTGCAGTCCAAAGGCCCCCCCGTCGTCACCGATGCCGGTAGGAAAGATGCTGATTTGGGTGCTGATCAGAGCTTTGTTTTCCTTCTGCCGATAAAGCCGGTCGGCCAAGGAAAAATAGCGCTGCTCATGTTCTCCTTCGACGAGGATGTTCAGTTTTGAGATTTTCCACCCGCGTCGCGATGCAAACGCGCGTGCAATGTCCCCAGGCTGGAAGCTTGTTCCCATGTTGAGTGGCTACGATTCCGTGTCCTGGCGAGCAGGTCTGAGGAAAGGACCGTTCCTGCCGAAGCTTACTAAACATTTGAATTTGTGACCCGGGGGCATATCCTGAGCGCCAAAGTCTTGAGGAATAAACGGGGCGAGCTCCCCTTTAAGCTCCGTAACTCTTGCCATAGGCCTGTAACCTCCCCGCTCCACAACGCGAGCCTCACAGATTCTTCGCTGCCCTGCAGATCCGATACGTAGCCATGTTAGACGCGGCGGCACATCGACAAACGTGTCGTAGCGCAGAAACTCGCGTCGCAGGCTCCTGAATTTTCTATTGGCGTCCGGGCTTCGGCCTTCCTGGTGGAGAAGGATCGCCTGTTCTAACTGGATCTGCAGGGGCATGCGGTAGCCGGTGCCCTCAAGCTCATCAAGCAGCCGCAGCTGCGCGGAAAAATCAGCGGGCCTACTCGCGCATAGGAGATCGTAACGGAATCTCAGAATCATCCAATTTGACCTCTCTCCTGCGTTTTCCAGAACGGACAGCGCGTTACTAACGTTACGCTGTGGTAAGTCGGCAAGATCGTACTTATTCAAGTCCTGTATCCCCTCAGTCAGGACTAGCCATGCCTCGGCGAGCACGCCAAATGGATTAGCCCCAACATTCAGTTGCTTTAGCTGCTCGGGCCGCCCCGAGCGGAGCAGGTTGAGGGCACGATTTGCGAGCTGCGTCAGTTCGGTTTGTCTGAATTCAGATTGCTCACGGGCGACCGCCTGGTAGATGTACCCAAGCGCTTCAGCCGCGCTTGAGATTGCTTGGTCCGGATGTAGCTCCCCGTTTTGAATCAGGTTTTTCGCACTCGTTTCGAGAACATAGCTGTTGCCAGGATCCTCTTGGAGCGCCCTCAACGTCGTTTCCGTGGCCTTCGTTCTTAGGGCGATGATGACCTTACTCTCGGTGCCTTTCTCTCGTTCCACGTCAGCCAAGTCCTGGTACGCGAGAGCAAGGGAGTTCAAGAGGTTTATGTTGGTTTCCTCATCCGGGCTGTACTCGAGGTCGTTCAGAGCAAATTCGAGGTATCTCACTGCCTGATAAAGCAATTCGCTACGCTGGTCCAGCGTTACCTCAAACTCCCTTTGTTTCGCTACCCGCCGGAGCGAGATGGCCACATGGTGATTGAACGTTCTGCTTACCTCTCGAACGCCGGCTGGCACGGCATTGAGTAGGTCTAAGACTTTTCGCCAGTAGGGCACAAATTCTTGGTTTCCATCCGCATCGAGCTTCAGCACCTTCACAGCGAAATCGATAGCCATGCGTCTAAATGGCTTAAGCGCCAACCCCGGTCTGGAAATCACCCTCTTCAGGAGCAGCAATCTAAGTTCGACAGGATCGGTTGCTTCGGTCAAACGAAGTTTCTCCATCATCTTTCGATCGAAAAACGTAGAAGTCACAAGATATCGGCCTAACAAATCATGCGCCATCGCCCAGAGTCTTTCCGTCCCGACGGATTCCCTGATAAGAGCCAGAGCAGGCACAGAAGACCTGATATCTTCCAAAAGGACGGAGTAGGGGTACCGCTGGCTAGGTGATGGAGGCATCAATCCTTCCGGGAGCGGCTGGCGCTCGATACTGAGTGCCGCGATCTCTAATAGAATCAATCTAGTATCATTGTCGATCTCTTCATCACGAAATGAGGCGTAAAGCCAATTTTGAATGGACTGCTCCATGTCCAACTGGCCCTTAAGCCAAAACCCCAGGGCGATCCAGAAGTGGGCAATGCTCGAGGTTATGTGGTCCGGCCTGTGGTTTTCCCAGAATCCTCGCCATTCGTTTTCTGTTTTTTCCCTGCCGATTTTACGTAAGAACTTGTTCAGATGCTTGCCCAGATTCAGCGCCTCCCTTATTTCCAACTCGTGCTTGATGTAACTCAGCTGTCGAAGCCGCGATCCACGGCTTAAATCAAATGGAACCTCCGGGCCGCTAATTGTTAGAATCACCACAGGCCGCGCTCGAAAGGTTAGGGTTGCGAGAAATGCACGCAGTTCTGATGACCTGCCCTCCCAATGCGCCACGTCGAAGACAATTAGCCAAGGCGTTTCAAACGCTTCCGTTGGAACGGCGTCAATCTCCGTCGGCCTCGCTCCACCGGGCTCCGTTGCAGCGGATCCAACGTGGACCCGGTGCAGAAAACTCGAGACCTCCAGCGGGTCGGGCTGTTCGAGGGCCTGCCGGGCAAGTAGCACGGGATACCCCAATGTAGCAGCCTCGAACGCCAACATGCGAGCCATTGTCGTGCCTCCAGCACCTGGCTCCGACACTAGCGAACAGATGCAGTTCTCGGATGGCCCGGTCTCCGCAACTGTTTCAAGAGCTTTGATAAGTGCATTACCAGCTTTTTGGTCGCGCGGCCACGGCAACCCGGCCGAATAGGGCTTCCAAGAACATGACGATTTCGTAAAAAAGGCATCAAATTCCTCTTTGGCAAGTTCGTCCGGCTGAAGTAACGAGAGATCCCGAGACCTGATAAGGTCATATCTATCCAGCAGGGGACGCTCAATAAGTTCACTTTGGGTTATATCGACGTCTGACGCCGAGCCCTTCTGATTCCTCATACGAATGATCAGCCTGTCTTCTGTAAAAACAGCTTTTAGCCGGCCCGCAAGAGATGGCACTAAGAGACTAAGAGGTGATTCACAATGGTCCACGGCCGGAGCGGAGCCTGACTCGCCTAACCATTCATCCATCCGCTTCGCATCGGCTTCGGCCGAGCTTACGAGACATATCAATGAGCGGAAGGATTCCTCTTTCCAGAGAGCAAAAAAGTCGGCAAGCGGCTGTTCTCGCCCGGCGCTCACTAAGATAACTGTGCGCGGCCTGGCTGCAACTAATTGGTTGATCATATTGAGCCGGCGGCGGGTAGTTGCGAGACGACCCAAGGAAGCCGCCTCTTCCGGTACTTGGGCATCGCGTCTACCAGATAGTAGGAACACCGGAAGCGCCCGCGGTGGCAGTTGGGTTCCTTCGGGGTCGGAAGCGACTACATGGACAAAGCCGCGCCGTCTGTCTACTGGTGTACCAGCTGCATCGATAGATTGAATCGTTTGGATCAATCTTGGCTCGTTTGACTCGCATAAGACCATTTTCCAGGGCAACGAAATGAACTCTCGCAAGTTTTCCAGATTGGTCGACGAGAGATCGAGGCCGTCGCCAAGCCACAGCGCAACATCACGATTAGCCAAGGAATGCATAACCGTGTCGGGAAACTGCTCCTGCCTGATTCTCACGCTTTTCATAAAGCGATCCTTATACCCACATGCTCTGAATAGCACAAGCTATCCCACACAACTCTTCTGCACCCGCGGATCTCAAGCAATGCATGGGCCAAAACCCGGCAAGAGAAAATGTGCGGTGTTACCGTTTACGAGCGCGCCAATTACCCAGGCCCTCGCCGACGCGCATAAACGTGGCGTCACCATTCAGGTTCCCACCTATGACGCCGTTGCATCACTGCCTAACTCAACTTGCAAGGGTTGGGAATTGGAAAAAAGCGAGGCGATATCAAGCCGCTCTGTGATGGAAGTTAAGCGGAGAATCAGATTTGGCTCGGTTGCGTGTTGCCCACCGGTCATTGTTTGCTGCATATAGAAGGTTAACAGCGAGTAGCGGAGGGAATCAATACCGGCGGAGAAGAGATGGTCGGGGCGGTGAGATTTGAACTCACGACCTCGTGGACCCGAACCACGCGCGCTAGCCAGCCTACGCTACGCCCCGAACCAGATGGAAAATGTGCCGTGTAATGCGCTGAAAAGCAATGTTGTTTTTAAGATGCTTTCGCAGGAGAAATGGAATCGGCTGAACTTTGCGCTTTGAAGATGGAGAATGCCGTGGTTGAGTGATGACATGTCGACGGGAACACTCCTGACGGGAACAATTCTTAATGCGCTGGGAATCCTTATCGGTGGTTTGATTGGGTTGAACCGGAACCGCCAGCTGTCCCAGTCCACGCAGGTCGCCCTCCGGGGAATCATGGGGGTTATTACCGTGTACGTGGGGCTTCGGCTCACGGTCATGGGTTTGAACGGGAGCGCCGGACAGGTGTTAAAGCAGGTGGCAATTTTATTACTCTCCATGACGCTTGGCAGAATTATTGGCCGTCTATTACGCATCCAGAGCACGTTGAATCGTCTTGGCCAGCATGCCAGCCAATCATTTGCGAAATCACGACCAGAAGATCCTAATCGAATCAGTGAAGGTTTTACTCTGTGCACACTCTTGTTTTGCGCCGGCCCACTGGGGCCACTGGGAGCAGTGGCGGATGGGCTGTCCGGCTATTGGCAACCGCTGGCCATCAAAATGGTTATGGACGGCCTGGCTGCGATGGGATTTGTGAGTATCTATGGATGGGGAGTGGTGCTATCGGCGATCCCTGTATTCATTTATCAGGGAACCATTACCTTGGGGGTACAGCGATTGGAGCCATTCCTGAGTCAAAATGGCTTACTGGATTCCGTCAACGTAGTGGGAGGCATGTTGGTATTCTGCGTGGCCTTGATTGTTTTGGAGCTGAAAAAGCTGCAATTGGCTGATTACCTGCCGAGCCTGGCTGTCGCGCCTCTGATTACTTATTTTTGGCGCTGAAAGATTTACTTTCGTTCCAAATTCTTTGGTGCCCTTTCTGCCAGGGGAGTTTTCATGAGCCCGGAAAGTGTCTGGTCTTCGGCAAGGTCAAATTCGTCCAATCCGAAATGAATAGTGTGGGAGTCCTTGCGCAATCGAAACGAACGGAACAAGCGGTCCCAGAATGAGAATAGAGAAGAATAGTTTGAATCCGTTTCGATCCGCCACCGGGAATGATGCACCTTGTGCATGGCCGGAGTGACAATCAAAAGGCGCAGGAGATTGTCCACTCTCCGCGGCAATCCCACGTTGGCGTGATGGAGTTGCACAACCAGGAACATAATTGTCTCATACACGATCAGTTCCCAAAAGCGAATTCCCAGCAGCGCGATCAGCGGGATGCGCAAACAGGAGGAAAAAAAGATCTCGCCAAGATGGAATCGACTGGCAGTAGTTACATCCATGTGAACATCGGAATGATGCATGCGATGAAAGCGCCAGAAGAACGGGATGCGGTGATTGATGCGGTGCCACCAATACATCCAACAATCAAGTAGCAGCAGGGCTCCAGGGAAATGGAACACAATCGGAACTTTCAAGTAGTTTAATACACCGAACTGATTCCTTTCAGCCCATTGCGAAACAGCAAACCAAAGCGAGGCGAAAACAAAACCAACCAGCAGGGCATTAATGACACCCACGACCAGATTGCGGAAAACATGTGTTCCACGCTGCCTGCCCGCTGTATAAGCAAAAAAAGGAGCGAAGCTTTCCCAGGTTAGCAACAGCATCAGTCCCGTGAAAGCCACAACACTACGGATTAATTCCAGATTGCGGATGAAATTGTCGGAATGGGGATTCATTTACTGAGTGGAGCCCGCGCTGATTCCTTAAGATTTGCGGAATATTTTTTGTTATACGGATGAACCACTTTGACCGGCTTGCCATCGTGTTCCAGCGGGCGGTCTTCATTTGCCCATTTGAAAATGGAACCTTCAAGATTGCAGACGTTGGTAAATCCTGATTTTTGCAACCTTCCAGCAAGGGCTGATGAACGATAGCCGACCGAACAATACACGACGACGGTGCGGTTTGTCGGCAGGGTGGTGATCAATTGTATTACTTCAGCATCCGGATTGACCCTCTGGGCTTGAGGCAAATGGCTGATGGCAAATTCTTCCGGTTCACGCGCATCCAATAAAAGAGGCGCAGGTCGGTTCGTATCATTCAACCACGAAGCGAGTTCTGCGGTTGGCAACTGTCGCACGGACGGGAATTTGGCGTGAATTCTTTCACTTATCGTTTCCTCGCCAAAAGTTTGGGCTGTCATCAGCAGGAAAATGCTCCCAATAAGCGACACTTTGGCGAGGCAGGCAGAATGTTCGACGCGCATGAGATATTTATTCACATCCTTAAAAATATAACAGCTAATCACGTTTTGTTTCTGTCTGGCGTCAAATTTCTGGGGTGCTCACCCCATTGTGAATAAGTCTATTTCTTTTTTCAATTTCAGGACCATGCAAACCTCTATAATTCACTCAACTACTGAAGCAAATCAGGACCTGGAGATCAAACCGTTCTTCAATGTCGTCATTGCATACGAAGATTTTGCTGCCGGGAAGCATGCTCAGGAAACCTACGATTTTTTGGTAAGCCAACTCGGGCGCGACTACATATTTTCCAATCAGATGTGGAAGTTTGATTTATTGGGAAATTCAAAGATGAAGGAGATGGCGGTAAAGGATGCGGAGGCAGCGGACCTCATCATCATTTCCTCCCACGGGACCAGTGAATTGCCTGGCGAAGTGAAATCCTGGATTGACCAGTGGACTTCCGAGAAAGGCCATGCCATGGCGTTGGTTAATCTCGTGGATTGTCCCGAGGAAGGGGGAGCCGATTCAACCCAGTTGAAGGTGTACCTTCAAAGTGTCGCCAGGAAAGCCAAGATGGACTTTTTCTCCCAACCGAATGAGTGGCCTGATAAGGAAGTAGAACCCTCCAACAGACACAACTCCGAAATGGCGCAACGCACTTCAAGTCTGATGGCCAATTTTATTCATCACAGCCACAATCATCATTGCACATCCACGCCCCGGTGGGGAATTAACGAATAATCTGGTCGCATCATGGCCCGCAAACTGAATTCAAGCGAAGAACTTGCTTTTTTACAACCTCGTTCATTTATTGAGCTCTGGTGTGATAGCGAACAGCATTATCCCCAAAACTTTCGCCAAAAAATAACCCGGACCCTGCCAGAATTACAGCCCATGGCTCCACTGCTACAGGGTTTGGCACTCGACGGGGATGGCATCGATGATGACTGGTTTTAAACTCCTATTGATCAAGTGCTTAGTCCATTGGAATTAGCAAAGAGCAACTTGTCATTCCTCTCTCTGCTCTCGTTTATTGGCAATCCGGAAAATTGCCAGGATTCTTCTTCCCAAAATAATTCCGAACTAAAATCATCTCTCAGGCGTTAAACCCTTGTAAGGTCCGAAGTGACTTGGGTTATGGCAAGAACTGGGAAAAACGCAGGAAACTGATGATTGGTTCGATCCTCAAATCGTTACCGTCGATCTTTTCGGCCACCGATGAGCAGGCAATGTGGCGGGTTAAAATGGAAGATGACCCGCAGGCATTCGCCCAGTTGGTGAAACGATGGGAAAAGCCGATCCAATCTCTCTGCGCCAGAATGACCGGCGATCTGCATCGAGGTGAGGATTTGGCCCAGGAGACATTTACCCGGATTTATGCAAAGCGGAAGGAGTATGAACCTTCTGGCAAGTTTTCCACCTTTATTTGGCGCGTGGCCCTGAATATTTCCTACGACGAGCTGCGAAAAATCAATCGCCGTGGGGAGATGACCCTCGAAGAGGATGAGGAGTCGGGCAGGGAAGAAATCATCGGCATCGATGCCAGCACTCCTGAACTGCGCCTCGTGGAACAGGAGCGGGCGGACATGGTTCGGACCGCGTTGCTGAAGCTGGGCGAGCCCTACCGGACGGTGGTCGTCATGCGCCATTATGAGGGGCTCAAATTTCGTGAAATCGCTGAGGTATTGCAGATTCCCGAAGGCACGGTGAAATCGCGCATGGTCGAGGCTTTATCTCAACTCAACCGGATTTTAAGTCAGGTAACGAACGTAGGAGAAACATCATGCAATCGATCAAAACAGCGGAACGAAATCCCTCTGATATGAAGCATCCCACGCAGGAACAATGGATGGCTTATCTGTATGGCGAATCGGCAGCTGCCGAGAAAGACGAGATGTCCGCACATCTTGCGCAGTGCGCCGACTGCCGCGACAAGGTAAGCCGGTGGAGAGGCGTGATGAATTCGCTCGACGATTGGAAATTGCCGGCAGCAGCAAAGCGCCCACTTGTGCAGCCGATGATGAAATGGGGAATTGCTGCAGCTTTAATATTGGGACTTGGTTGTGGATTGGGGATGTCCCGACTTTTTTCAAAGACGGAGAGCGTTGTCCTTCAGCAGCAGATGCGGCGGGAATTTCAAGCTGAATTGAAGAGTGCATTGGATAATCAGCGAGTGCAGCTTTTGACGGAAGCAACGAGAATGGCAGAGGAGAAGCGGGCGGGGGACAAACAAGAGATGGCGGCTGCGATACGCCGCATCAGCGCAGCACAGCGCGCAGACTATAATTATCTTCAAAGAGAAGTGGAAACCATGGCGGTGATGACCGAAACCAGCCTTCGGCAAACACACCAGGAACTCAATACTTTGGCCAATACGACGGAGCCCGGTACCGGCTCGACCACACAATAAATCAGCAAATAAAAAGGAATAGTTATGAAAATATTACTGGCAGCTGGGGCGCTCTTGCTCGGCTTAGGTTCAAGCAAAGCAGACCTGAATATTCAAGAAGGCAGGGTGGCAGAGGCCCGGCAGATACTGCTTTTAGCACAGGCTCCTCAAGCGGAGCCACCACCTGATCCGGAGCTTGCGCCTGCCCCCCCGATTGCTGATTCTGCGTCTGGACGCGTCCGAGGCGAGCCGGGTGGTGCAAAGATGCGGTTACAGTCTGTTGTAACCGGACCCGGGCAGGAGAGTAGAAGTCAGGTTCAACCGGGCATGGTGGATCCGACCACAGGACTTCCCGTCACAGCTCCAATTGCTCCTGGATCTGCAGCTGCGGACCCTTTCGGAGCCGGGCCTGGCCGAGCCGAGGGTGGTGGAAGAAATATGCGGTTTCAGTCGGTCTTAACCAGACTAGGGCAGGATGGCGGAAGCCTGGTGATTCGATCCGGCGATGTGGATCCGAAGAGCATTTCCACGATTGAAGAGGATATGAATGTCATGTCCCGCATACTCGAAAAGGCAGCTGAAAAGCGGGGAGTCGATGAGATGCGCCGCGTAATGGGCGTCCGGCTATCCACCTTCGGTGACGAGCTGAAGAACATGCAAATTGAGAATTATGGTGTGATTTTTTTGGTTAAAGTGAATTTCCCGCTTTCCGGTCCCCCGGAACACATCGCGGAAAGCAAACCGAATCAGCAGACCAATTCGGCATGGGAGGAAGCAAAAAGAGAAGTCTATGGCCAACGAAGAGGGGTAACGGTGGACGAATTTCAGGCTGTGCCCGGCAAACCTCCAGAAGAACAGTATAATCCAAAGCGAGTTGATGAACTGAAAGAGTCGCTTGTTAACGCCCTGAAGAATGCGAGTAATATTCGAGGTCTGAAGGAGGATGATTCAGTCACAGTGGTTGTAACTTCAGCCGCGACATCTGATTCGTTTGTCCGGAGAATGGTAACGCTACAGCATGACCTTTTGGCGAATCCTGAGGTGGTTTCTCAGAAAGAGGAAAGAGGTGTTACGGATGTAGCCAGGACCAAGTCCACGCTTACCATCAAGGTGAAGAAAGGCGACATTGATGCGGTTGCCAAGGGAAAACTGGATGCGGACGGGTTCAAAAAGAGAATCGCCATCTCTTTGTACTAAAGAGCCAATCAAGAGAAGGGAAACCGGCAGCGTTGAGAACGTTGCCGGTTTTTATTTTGTCGCGGGTTGGTTTGTGTTGCGTCGTTGAAAGTGATGCCTGGCGGCATTTTCAAGGATGATCCCCATGAGAATTCCTACGCCATAGCAAAGAAGGTCACTCCAAAGAAACTCGAATCCAAGAATCAAACCGCCGAGGCGGGTGTGTCGGATGGCATCAATCCAAGGAGCGTGATACAGTTGGCTGATTTCGATCGAGGCCGAGAATGTGGCAGTGGCGGCAGCAATTCGCAGAGTGCTAACGGATGGGAAAATAAATCCGAATCCCAGAAAGACCATCAACGCCCAAAGAATGTCTCCTATAAAGAGCGGGAAGACGCTGGAATAGTGACGGGATGCCAGTCCAAGACCGATTACCGCAATAATCCCAACGCCATAGATGAGGCGGCTTCTAGAATTTTGGGTTATTTGTGAGTGTTCCTTCAAACGTGTTACGAGAGTTAAGGAGTCTTTAAGAGATGACCAGCCTCAAATGCAAAAATTCACAATTTGAAATTTTTGAAGTGCTCTCTAGAATCCTTCCATGGACAAAGTGCGTATCGGCATCATTGGCATGGGAAACATTGGCAAACACCATGCCTCGTACCTGATGGCGGGAAAGGTGAATCGTTGCGAGCTTGTAGCGGTTTGCAGCACCTCGCCCGGCAAGTTGCAATCCTACAAGCCGCTCAAGATTTATGATGATGCGGAGAAGCTCATCAAATCGGGTGAAATAGATGCCGTCTTGATTGCCACACCGCATTACCAACACACGAGCCTGGGGATTGCCGCGTTGGAAGCTGGTTTGCATATCATGGTGGAAAAGCCGATTTCAGCGCACAAAGCGGATGCGGAGCGATTGATTGCAGCGCATAGGAAACACAAAGAATTGGTTTTTGCCGGTATGTTCCAACTGCGTTGCGAACCGCGTTATTTGAAAATTCAGAAGTTGATCCAGAGCGGTGAACTTGGCGACATCGCCCGACTGAGCTGGATCATGACTGATTGGTATCGCACCGAAGCGTATTATTCCAGTGGCGGCTGGCGCGCCACGTGGAAGGGGGAGGGTGGCGGCGTTTTGTTGAACCAATGTCTGCATAATCTGGACGTGCTCCAATGGTTGTGCGGCATGCCCTCGAGCGTGCGGGGTTTCTGTCAACTCGGGCGTTATCATAACATTGAGGTTGAAGACAACGTTACCTCATATTTGGAATATCCGAACGGCGCGACTGGTGTGTTTATCACCTCAACCGGTGAAGCTCCGGGCACGAACCGTTTTGAGATTGCGGGCACAAAGGGAAAGATTGTTCTCGAAAAGGACAAGCTGCATTTCACCCGCAACGAAGCGGACATGATTGAATTCAGCAAGACTTCCAAGGTGGGCTTTATGAAGCCGGAAGTTTGGAATGTCGAAATCCCATTCGAGAATGCACCAGCTCCGCATGCGACCTTGATGCAGAATTTCGTGGATGCCATTCTGGATGGTGCGCCCTTGATAGCTCCGGGTGAAGATGGGCTTTATTCAGTCGAACTGGCGAATGTCATGCTATATTCCTCCTTGATAGACAAAGCGGTGAAGATGCCAATGGACAGCGGAGCATTTGAAGCAAAGTTGAACGAGTTGGTCACGAATTCGAAACATCAGAAAAAAGTGGTGGAAGTTTCCACGGAAGATTTTACGAAGTCATTTAATCGCTGAATATTTATGATTTTAACAGGAATTGGAGATGAAGCAGGCGCGTCGATAGACTCGCAGATCAAAGCCACCAAGGAACTGGGCTGGAAATATATTGAGATGCGCGCGGTGGAAGTACCGGGCTTTCCCAAGGCCAACCTGCACGACATTCCCGAACCCGCTTTTGACATGCTGGTGGACAAGCTCACGAAGGCTGAATTGGGGGTTTATTGTTTCGGCTCAGCGATCATGAACTGGGCCAAGAAGGTGGAGGACCCGTTTGATATCACATTGGGCGAGGTAAAGCGTGCCATTCCGCGCATGCAGAAACTCAAGACCAAGTTCATTCGCATCATGAGCTATAAGCCAAAGGAAGCTGAGGAGAAAACGCCAGCAGTGGTGTTTGAGCGGGTGCGCGAAGTGACAAACATGTTTTTGGATGCCGGGATTCAGTCGGTGCATGAGAATTGCATGAATTACGGCGGCATGAGTTCGCAACATGCGCTCGAGATGCTGGAGAAATGTCCAGGTCTCAAATGGGTATTTGATACCGCAAATCCGATTTTCAATGCTGATCGCAAAGGTCCAAAGCCCTGGGCGAAGCAGGACCCTTGGGAATTCTGGACTCAGGTGCGTGATCATACAGCCCATATCCACATCAAGGATGCAACGTGGGTGTCAGCGAAGAATGACGCGGATTACAACTGGCCGGGTGAAGGCAAGGGCCGTGTGCGCGACATTTTGAAGGATGCGTTCGCACGTGGGTATGATGCGGGCATTTCCATCGAACCTCACATGGTCGTGGTCTTCCATGACGCGCATGTAAAAGCCGCGTCCGAAGATGCGACACGTGAGAATTACGTGGAGTATGGTCGCCGCCTGGAAAAAATGATCAAAGAGATCAAGGCTGAGCTGGGTCAAAAGGTTTAAGCATCAGTTTTTTTCGGCATCGATTATCTGCCTGACACATAAGTGTGCATTTCGTTTAGGAATCGATGCTCGGGCGGACTCGCTTTGATCTGGGTGTATTTGTTATCCTGCCAGACAATGAGATCCAGTTGCGGGTCTTTGCTGGTGTCCCGGGCGTAAGAATACTGTGGAAAGGTATGAACACGAATTCCGTAAACCGCCACGATAATGCCTCCCTTCTTCAAGCCGGCCTGGGCTGTTCGCTCATTTGTTGATGTGATGACTGCACCATCAGTTGGGGCAGAGGTGAAATCCTTGAGGGCAACATGCTCGATGCCATTGGGGAACAGAGATTTGACGCGGCTTTCGAAGACGGAATCATAATCTGTTTTGCCAGTTTTGGCCCTGTAGCGTTCGCAAAAGTGCATCAATTCGTCGGAAGTTTTATAGCGTTCTTCTATTTTTTTGTAATAATCCAGGGCTTCCAGATAATTTCCTGTGGATTCCAGAAATTCGGCTTTGGTTTGAAGACCTACTGACGAGTAGGTCTCGGCGGCTGAGTCTGCCAGCTCTGAGGCCTGTTTGATCTGACCTTTTTTCACGTAATATTTTATGAGGTAACTCGCGTGATAGGATGCAGAAATCGAGTCATCACATGCCTTCATGCCTTTTTGATAGTAGTTGGCGGCCTTTTCTTCATTACCCGCGTGCTCGAAGTATTCGCCAAGATTGTAGTAGCGATAGGGATCAATCGCAGCCGTTTTAGCGAGGAGCGTTTCGTAAGCTCCAGGGTTGTTGGTGAGGGTTTTGGACAACTGGTACATCAAATCACCATCGTAATCCAGGATGGGACGGTAGATGGCTTCGGTCTGTTCGTAATTAGCGTTCTTCTTATATTTGATTCTGCAGAGGGAGTACGAAATATCGCAATCGTAAGGGGCAATCTCATGCAACAGTTCAAGGCGCGTCACCGAATTGGGTTGTCGGACGAGATTGGAGTGGTCCAATCGGGGATAGGGATCATAAGCAGTACCCGGTGGCGGATTGTGGCTATGCCACTCGTCGACATGGGGAGGTTTGGGCTGGTAATGCGGTGCGACCGGGACGTCATAGTAAATCTGGTTCCAAGCCCTGGTGGGAACCAAATGCGGGAACGTGGTGGTGACGGTGAGGCAATCATCAATAGACGCACGATGGGAGCTTTGATCCGTGCAGTTATAGAGGCGAACGAATGGATAGAGGCGGAGCTCCTGGAAAATTCCGTCACACTTCTGGGAGAACTCGCGAGCCGCTTCAGGCACGCCCCATTTGTTTGCCAGAAAATCATAATTATTCACTACGGCGTGGCAAATGTGGTGCTGGAAGAAGGTGGCCCACTGGCCCCAGCCGATGACCTGAACTTCTGTCGTGCCGTTAGTCATGGGGGAAAGGCAACGCCCGGGCATTTGATTCAGGGCTGTGATGGCTTCGGCAGCTTTCAGTGCGTGGCCCTTCGAAAGCTGGTAGACCTCTGTGAATTCGCGCAGTTCCAATGGAAGGCTGAGCCTGGACATGACATGGCCCAATTGAACGGAGTATTCGCGTGCATTGACAATCCGACAAAAATCCGGTTGTTGAATTTTCAAATTATCCGGCAGTTGTTCCCACGCGAGATTGCAGTTGGCTGAGATGGCGTAGGCACGGAAATGCTCCACCTGTTCGAGCAACGACCGGTCCTTGACGGCTGCGAGAGGACGAAAATCGTGAGTATTACGTGCATGGATGGCACGCGACCAGGCAGCAAGGTCGGGATTGGCTTGATCAAGTAATTTTATCTGTTCCAAAGCATCACGCTGATTGTTGCTCAGGGTGGAGAGCAAAGCCTGGGCAACGAGTCCCTCTGGCCCGTAGGCGCGATTGCTTGCGAGGGCTTTTGCGAACGCCAGATGCGCGGTCATGCGGGAAAGAGGCGAGCGGATGTCGAAAAAAGAACCGGAGTTTTCCCGCAGGGCAAAAGTTCCCAGAAGTGCGGCTGCTTTTTCATGCGGAACCGGGTTTGAAAAATCGGAGCGCAAGGCGGTGGATAACGCCTTATTTTGAGTTTCAATATTGGTGGCCGTCAAATTCAACAAAGAGTGGAGCAGGGCGAGATCCGATGGCGCTGGTGTTTTGGATGCCGGCAGTTCCAGGGAATCAAAAACGGCTTTGGTAAAGGCAGAGTAGGTTTCAGGGGACCAAATGTTGTTGGTGACTTCCAAGGTGTAATCAAAGGATTTTCCAGGCAAGGAAACGGCGAGCTTGTATTTGGGGAAACCGTAACTGATCGGGGTGATTTCCTCTGCCGTAACAATCTCGGCCTTAACCTTGGGCTGAGCCTGATGTTTCGCGTAATAAGCCATTTCGGCTATATCAGCAGTGATGAGTTCCACAACGAATTGGGACTCGTCCTGGACGCGGGTTTTAAAATACTTTTCCCTGTTGGAGGCGGCATTGGGTTTGACGCCATCTCCCTGGCTACAGCCGATTAAAGTGATAGTGAGAAGCGCCGGGAGGAGAAACCACAACAATAGGTGAAATATGGACAGTTTTCGCATGGAAGGTGGAAGCAATTGTCTAGTTTTGATTTTCTTAGCCTCTTAATGGCAAAGCGTCGACATAGGAGCAGCTATGGTGCCATGGAGGTTCAGGCCCGGAGGTATGGTGATAGTTGCGCCGACCGTCCATGTAAACAATATGCCCCTCCCATACTGTTTCTGCAGTTGGATCGGCGTTGGAAGCAAGTGTTCCTACACGGATGAGGGAATGTTTTGGCTGCAATCAGACTTGGTATCGCCCAGCTGCGAACCGAGCAGGATGAGACCGCACCCGCTCCAGATGGCGAGGACAAGGTGCGAAGCGGTGAAGTAGGTTTTGACGAGGTCTCGTCCTGACTTATCTGTTGGCGGATTCAAGAGTGCCAACATGAGGAATGCCAGGCAAAGATAAACCGCCAGCAATCCCAACAGCCACCTCTTTTCCGTTGTCCGCATTCTGTGCAAAAGGCAGAACGGTATCAGGGCAATAAGCAGGTAGGTAAAACCAAATTCGCTTACAGCAACCTCGCCATACATCCAAACCTGTTCGGCAAATCGTTCGAGGTTCGGCGTTGCTTGGATTCTCTCGTACTGGCCGCGAGTCAGCACATGAAAAAAGCCTTCTGCAGTGCGCGGATATCCGCAGTTTGACGGAGGATTGGTCACTGAAGCAATGGGCAGGTAAAAATACAGCAACAAGCCCACGAAAAGCATAATGCTGCAAATCAAGGTAGTTTTCCATTGGGTAAGAAACTTTCGAGACCAGATAATGAGTGCAAGGCAAAGAATGCCTGAAGCAATGGCAATCCAGTCGTAATAGGCGCGCACGGAAACGGTGAAGCCTTCTCCGGAAAAGATATATTCCCACTTCTGCGCCAAAAGCAGCGCGGTCAGCAGGACACAATTCGCAAAAAATATCTCGCGCCCCAGCTCGCGGTCCTGGAAAAGGATAAATAGTTGAAGGCCGAGCGCGACTGTCAGTAGCGCCTCACTGTTGGTCAGGGTCAGACCATAAGCAAAGCAGGCGGCGTAAAGGTAAGATTTTCGATCAGGCGCATAAGCCCACCGCATCAAAAGGCAAAGGACAATGGAAAGCAGCAGCAGGGTCAATGGCCAGACATCCACAACCACGGCCATCTCCCAGACAGCGCCATCGAATCCAAATGCCATTCCGGCAATACAACCGCAAGTTACGCGAAGCTGAGTTCCTTCATTTGGCGGAAGTCGCTTGAATCCAAGGATTCCTTCCATAATAAGTGCACCGCCACGAGATACCATCAGCGCAACGATGCCACAGGTCAGCGCTCCTGCGGTGGCGGAGGAGACTGCCAGGCGCCAGGCAATATTTGAGATAGGCAGTAGTTGCGTAAATAGCCATCCGTAAATCGTCCAAAGTGGATAGCCGGATGGGGGCATCACACCGGCATACATGGCACCGGTGGAATAGATTCCAGATCTCTCCAGAGTCAGATTCGGTGCCAGCGTGAATAAATAGCCGACCAGCATTATCATGGTTGTCAGCCCGAAGCTTAACCAGTCTGCCCGTTGAAATAATTGAGCGTAAACCGGAGTTGTTGGAACAGGTTCTCCAGTATGTATGGGCGCGTGGTCTGCTCCGTGAGAAAGCGTTATATCGTTCATCGTCGAGCAACGACCATCTCATTCCAAATGGTTGTTACCAGATAGACACCACCTCGAAACGAATTTGTATAAGGCAGGAGAGTCGAATGCTGGAACCCTCCCTTGCGAAGTACCTTAAACTGAAGTTTCTTTATTTAGAGAAAGGAGTCTTATGGAAGCACTGCTGACAAAAATGGAAAAAAGAGAGATGACTCATCCCGATGAGAAGCGATCGTTTGCCAAGGGCGAAGTGGACCTCGTGAATTTAGGCGGGGTGTCTTTTGGCCGGGCCACTTTGCAGCCGGGTTGGAAATGGTCAACCTGTGTAAAGCCGATTGCCAAAACTGAAAGCTGTCAGGCCTCGCACCTTCAATATCATATTTCAGGGCGGCTGCGGGTGCGCATGGATGATGGCAGTGAAGAGGAGTTCGGGCCAGGCGACGTCTCCTCCCTGCCGCCGGGGCATGATGCCTGGGTGGTGGGAGATGAGCCCGTGGTAGTGATTGATGTCACCGGCATGGAAAACTACGCCAAGAGGACTTGAGTCTCCGAGGTTTGCGAAAGCTCATTTCGCTTCGCCAAGCAGAGTGTCTCATTGCTGTGCAGAGTCTAGACATCAGAGACGTTTGACGGGATAGAGCCTGTATAATGGTGAAGAACCTGGCGCAGGCTCATAAAAAATCTGTTGGCATCCGCCTTGCTTTTGATGGATGTGAATAGCAATAGCAGATGTTTATGGATTTAAGCTCGGACGAACTGGAGATTTTGGACTACTTAAGATGCCGAGGCGGAGAATATGTCGCCATAGCAGAGATTTGCCGCCGGGCGGGAGGACGAAAGAAATTCCTGGAAAGTCCAAATTGGGCGAAGAACATGATGAGTCGTTTGGTTGAAGGTAATCTGCTGCAGGTGGATGAGCGAGGGCATTTCCGCTTCAAGATGAACAACGGGGTGCCAGCGGAAAAAAGGAAGGCCGAAGGCTATCCGCATCCTGATTCACGCGTGAGCGGAGAAGATTATTTCCCCCGGCGGCAAAAGACAGGAGTGGTGGACGATAACTATTTTCCTCCAACGGAGCCGGTTCCTCAGATTATTGATGAAAGCTATTTTCTTGCGCCTAAAGAGCATTTACCTGAAATGAAAGAAGCGACCGACGCTGCAAAAACCGACCTTCCTACTTCCCACATCGTTGACGAGGATTACTTTCCCGCGCCTGAAGCGCAAAGACCTCAAACAAAACAATAGCGGTCGTCTCGAAATGATAAACTGACTTGGGAGGCAAACTTCCAAATTCCTTGTCCATTCAACTAAAAACAATCGAAGAATTCCAATTGTACATACAATTGGATCTTCGGAGGGTAAATGGATTCAAACGTTACTTCTTCGACAGCTTGACCGGCTCTTCCTTGGGCTTGGTCAAAACGGCAGCCAAAAGGGCAGGCCAAAAGCAAACTATAATTCCGAGGGGGACGCAGATAAGACCCCAAATGTTCGAATCCATAATGGGAAAATGTTAATGAGTCGGAATAGTTTGGCAATAAAAAGTATAAAGTCGTTCAATATTGACCGGTTTTTGCATCGGAAGTTCTTGTTTATTAGTTATTTGGATTGGAATATTTTAGTGCATTTACAGTCTTCATTTTGGAGGTGAAATGCTTTATTATGGGTGGCTCATGACAACAGGTTCAAAAGTGATTTGTATTGATGGCAGTTTTCCGGGGCCGTTGAAGAAGCTTTATACGGCGTTGCCAGTGAAAGGTGAGACTTACACCATACGCTCGGTTTATCCGGCACGGGGTATTGCGTTCCCCACCAAACCCGGTGCCGCTGACGGAGAAATCGGAGTGTTGCTCACTGAATTGATCAATCCTCCAGATCCGCGAAGCAAATATGGCCTGGAACTCGGTTTCAAAGCTGAGAGGTTCAGAGAGATTGAGGAAATGGAAGCAATCCATTCTGAAGTTGAGGAGTTGGAGGCCACCTAACATTACTGGGATTAGCAGCGGGTCTTTACCATTGCCTTGCCATTTATGTGGCAAGGCAAGTTTTACGCAATCTTGTAGGACAAAATTTCCGATAAACTTCTTTTCATCGAGGTAGTCTTGTTCTAAAACCTAGCGGGCATGAAGGGTTGGGGAGTAATTACCTGTGGACTGATTTGCAGCCTCCTTTTAGTGGGTTGCAAGCACGAGGTGCTGCCGGCGATCCGTGACGGAGCAATACTGCGGAAGGACTGCCTTCATTTATGTACGCAACTCCCCAATGGTTATGTTCCCAGCCAGGATTGGCCAGAGTCGATCCGGCGGCTGTGTCCGGCGCAAGTGGTCCGCAGTTCCAATGTCATCGAAATTGTTGTTCATCAAAGCGAAACAGAGCTGAGCGGATACGTGGTGTTGGAGGGGGATCAAACGGCGCCACTCATCCAATATTCCAGCATCAAGCCGACAGGGCTGGATGGGATTTACGAGTTTGAACTGCCTTTCACGAGCAACTTTTAGCTTGATCCTTCAAATCCTGATTCAGTTCTGCTTCCATTTTTTTTCAGTTTCAGGTTACATGTGACTTATGAAACCAAATCTACAATTTTTACTTTCCTGCATTGGCGCTTTCAGCTTTGTGCTCTCCGCAGCCCCGATGACCAACGCGGCCGAAGTGGGAACCGGTTCCAGTTTCAAAGGGCCCATTGGACTCCAGCTCTACAGCTTGCGTGATCAATTCAAAAAGGATGTTCCCCAGACTCTGGACGAAGTGCAGAATTTCGGCATCAAGTACGCCGAATTGGCCGGCACCTACAATCAATCGCCGGAAGATTTTAAAAAGGACCTGGAGAAGCGGAACATCCAGGCGGTGAGTGCTCACTTCCCTTATGAGCGTTATCAGAATGATGTCGAGGGGATTGCGAAGGAGGCAAAAGCACTGGGCCTTAAGTACGTTGGCTGCGCCTGGATTCCACATAAGAATCCTTATGATGAGAAGACCTGTCGCGAAGCGATTGCCACATTCAACAAAGCCGGTGAAGCCTTGGAGAAACATGGACTCAAGTTCTTCTACCACGTCCATGGCTTTGAGTTTCAACCCTACGCCGACGGAACGCTGTTGGATTTGATGATGAAGGAAACCAATCCGAAGCATGTGCATTATGAAATGGATGTGTTTTGGATCGTGTTTCCCGGCCGGGATCCTGTGAAGTTGATGGAAAAGTATCCGAACCGCTGGAGCTTGATGCACTTGAAAGACATGAAGAAAGGAACTCAGACCGGAGCGCTTACCGGTGGCACCGATGTGAATAATGACGTGGCGATTGGAACAGGCCAGATTGATTTTGCTCCCATATTGAAGGCCGCGAAGAAAATTGGTGTGAAATATTATTTCATCGAGGATGAGTCGTCCCATTCGGAACAGCAAATTCCTGTGAGCCTGAAAAGCCTGGCTGAAATAAAGTTTTAATTTTCGCAGGCGTTAACGAAGCGTCTTGAACCGAACGGAGTGGTTGCCTGGCAACTACTCCGTTTTAAGTTTTGCAGCCTTACTGCGTTCAATTCGCCGCTGCATTGAAACTTTTCGGTGCGTGAAGCATGATTGGGGCATGACTCACGAGCTGCATTATCCGTTTGCGGCGATTATTCTGGCTGCAGGCAGTTCCACCAGAATGGGACGGCCGAAGCTGCTTCTCCCCTGGAGAGGCACCACGATGTTGGGTCATTTGTTGCAACTGTGGTCTGATTTGGGAACTGACCAGGTGACAGTTGTGACATCTGCAAATGACCGGCCGATTGACGCTGAGCTGGAGCGTCTTGAATTTCCCCTCGCGAATCGAATAGTGAATCCAAATCCGGAACGAGGAATGTTCAGTTCCATCCATTGTGCGGCGAAATGGCAAGGGTGGAAGCCAGGGATTTCTCATTGGGCGGTGGTTTTGGGCGACCAACCGCATCTACAACAGGGCACGCTACAGAAATTGGTAAGTTTTGCGCAGAGTCGTCCAAACAACATCTGCCAGCCTGCCAGGGCAGGCAAACCGAAGCACCCAGTTTTCCTGCCGAGCCAGGTATTCAGGGAAGTGGCGAATTCCCGGGCTGAAACTTTGAAAATTTTTTTGACCGCCGCAAGCGCACGAATCGAGTTGTTGGAACTCGATGATGCGGGATTGGATTTGGATATCGATTATCCGAAGGATTATGAAAGAGCATTAAAGTTGTGCCCTTTGATGAGCACAGGTCCTGATCAGGACTTCAAGGCCTCCTGAGACATGGGCAGGGAACGCAATCGAACTCCAGTCGCATTGAAGATGGCATTGCCGATGGCCGGGGCGATGCCGATGATGGGTGTTTCTCCGGCTCCGGCTGACTGCAGGTCTTTGCGATCTACCAGAACCACCTCAATTTCAGGCACATCACTGAAACGTGGGACGCGATAGCTGGAGAAGTGTGGATTTTTGATTTTGCCGTTTTCGAATTGAATGGCCTCAAACAGCGCACCACCCAAACCCATGACCATCGCGCCTTCAATCTGGTTTTTGAGATGCTCGGGATTGACCACGGCACCGCATTCGAAAGCGGTTACTGCGCGGATTATCTGAACTTTTCCCGATTTGCGGTCCACCGAGACTTCTGCACAGGTGGCAACATAGGAGCCTTTTTCGGTGCCGACTGCGATGCCGAAGCCATGGTTGGACGCTGCTTTCGATTCAGCCCAACCGAAAGTCTTCGCCGCGGCTTCGAGTACGGCTCGCATCCTCGAGTCTTTTAAATTCTTTAGACGAAATTCGAGTGGGTCCATTTTTATGGCATGGGCCATTTCGTCCATCTGCATCTCGCGGGCGAAATGATTGGCTGTGGCTGCAAGACCGCGATAGGACCCCTGACGGAGAGGCGATTTCGTGGAATGAAACTCAGTTTGTTGATGTTCGATTTCGTAAGGTGTGCTGATGCCCGATCCACCAGAATTGTAATTGTGGAATTCCCAGGCGGTGATTGTGCCATCGTTGCGGACACCGCTGGAAATATCAATGATTCCGGCGGGACGAAAATAAGCCCAGGTGAACTCCTCCTCACGTGTCCAAACGAGTTTGACCGGTTTGCCGGCCGATTTGGACAGGCGGGCAGCTTCAACGGCTACTTCCCCTGTATGCTTGCCGCCATAAGCGGAGCCAGTGTCGGGCACGATCACGCGAATATGGTCTTCCGCAATTCCGAAAGCCTCGGCGAGTTCGCCACGCACACCAAAAGGACGTTGCGTGCCGGTCCAGACGGTGAGTTTGTCCTCCTTCCATTCGGCGACGGCTGCGCGGGGTTCCAGTGGTGCATGCGCGATGTAGGCAATGGTATAAGTCTGCTGGAACTTGTGATCAGCCTTTGAGAGAGCCTCTTGAATGGAGGCATCGTTTTGATTTGAGGAGCCGCGTCCAGAGACGGCATTCTTCTTGAGGTAATCGAACAGTTCGGTGCTGGAAGGTTGAGATTTGGCTGTCCATTTCGCTTCGATGGCTGCCAGAGCGCGGTTGGCGAGTTGTATATCCGGTGCAACAACGCCAATGAAATTTCCCTCATGCACGACCGTCACACCTGGCATTGCTTCGGCTGGTTTGGTGTCGAGAGAATCCAGTGTGGCTTCGAAAGCGGAAGGCCGGAGGACCTTGCCATGAAGCATGCCAGGGAGTTTTACATCAGAAGCATACTGGTGTTTGCCGGTGACGAAATCCTGACCGTCTACTTTTGGTGCTGAGGTTCCCGCAATCTTCCACTTGTCCGGGCCGGTGATGGAAGACTTGTCGTCGACAGATTTAACGAGCTTTTGGCCTTTGGTGAGCTGGCCAAAGTTGATGGAATTGTCTGTTCCAGTTTGGGAGATCCTGCCATCGGCAATCACGAGGGAGGTGCGATCGGTCTTGAAATGTTCAGCGGCAAGTTCAAGCAGGGCTTCGCGAGCGGCGGCAGAGACCTTGTGCAGTTGACTCGCCATATCCGGTGTTGTGCGGCTGCCGAAGGTGCCGGCGTCGTATGGTGTCAACTGAGTATCTGCCATGACCAGGCGAATGGAGGAAACAGGTGCGCGAAGTTCCTCGGCAACCGCCTGGGTGAGGGAGGTACGGATGTTTTGACCCATTTCTGCCTTGCCAGTGAATACGGTGATCATGCCATCTTCGCCAATGTGCAGCCAGGCGCTAATCTCCGCAGGCCGCTGGCCTCCACGCGAACTGCGGCGCCGGCCACCCGATTCCTGGGCGAAGGCGGAATCGATGAGAAAGAGCACTACCAGACCGCAGCCCAAGGTCTTGAAGAACTCCCGGCGGCTGGTTTCAAAATGATAGAGCGGCGAGGCTGAAAGTTCGTAGCGCTCAGTTTCCAAAAAGAGATCTGAGGGTTCAGCCTTATTCATGCGCCACCGCCTTCAGGGACTTGGAACCTTGCTTGATCGCGGCGATGATTCGTCGATAGGCACCGCAGCGACAGATGTTGCCATTCATCGCACGGACGATTTCATCGTGCGAAGGACGAGGGTTTTTTTGCAGAAGGGCATAACCGGTAAGAACCATTCCCGAGGTGCAGTAGCCACACTGTAATGCGCCGGCATCCAGGAAGGCTTGTTGGAGTGGATGCAAAGTGCCATTTGGGGCGAGGTTTTCGATGGTGGTGATCTTTTTCTGGCCAAGGTTGCCGATGGAGGTAAGGCAGGACCGGGTGGGAGTGCCATCGATCAGCACGGTGCAGGCGCCGCATTGACCTTCGCCACAGCCATACTTGGTACCAGTCAGATCAAGGTCGTCGCGGAGGACACTCAGCAAGGTGCGCTGCGAATCGGCATCGAGATGCACCTGTTTGCCGTTCACATGTAGTTCAGTGATCCTGGGCATAACGAGATTTCAGCAGTGATGACGCCGGAGCGACCGCATGGTTACAAGACTTTTGCCTGATTTCAATAGAAAGTAAAGCCAACGGGATCTCAAAAAAAATCCTTCGCCGAGGGGGGAGACCATCGGAGAAGGACGATTTACTTTTGAGAGTGGATTGCGACTCAGACCAAAGCAGTTACCGCAGTGGTCTCGATGACACCTTTGGAGATGGCGTAGCGGGTGAGACCGGCAACATCGTGAATGTTGAGCTTGTTCATGACCTGCTGGCGGTGTTTTTCCACGGTCTTAATGCTGATGCCCAGTTCAGAGGCGATTTGTTTGTTGGCTTGCCCTTCAGCAATTAGTTGGAGCACCTCAGCTTCGCGCTCGGTGAGATTGCTGGTTTTTACGTTGCTGTTATTACCATTGGCAAATCCTTCACGAGCGCGGTCGCGAAGGCGTTTGGCGATGGTGGGGCTGAAATAGGCATTGCCAGCATGAATGTCGTGGATCGCATGCACGAGATCGTTGGCTGCAGTTTGCTTGATAAGATAACCAGCTGCACCAGCTTCGGTCAATTTTTGCACATAATCATCGTCACTGTAGGAGGAAAGCACAAGAACCTTGGAGTTTGGTTCGTTTCGGACAATTTGGCGGGTGGCTTCGAGGCCATTCAGCAGAGGCATGGCAATATCCATCACAATTACGTCTGGAGAGAGTTTTTTCGCCAATTGAATGGCTTCCCGGCCCGTGGAGGCTTCCCCCACTATTTCCATGCTGCTTTCACTCAGTAACAGGGCACGGAGGCCCTGACGTACGACGGTATGGTCATCTACCAGCAAAACTTTGATCTTGGACATATAGGTTTATAAGGTTAATTAAAGCTGTCCTTATCTATAACAAATAATGAGGCATCCCATAGTGGTTAAACACCCCATATAATTTCGACACACTGCAAAACCAGGCGCGTTCCTTCAACACATGGAGCAAAGCATGGAACGGACATTCCAGCAGCCAGTGAAATCTCGCCGGGTTATTCCGCTATGAACTCATGTTCCTTTTCCCGAACCACCAGCACCGGGCAGGGAGCATGGCGAACGACCAGTTCGGCTGTGCTGCCCAGGAACACATGTTTAAGACCGGTATAGCCATGCGTGGCGATGATGATGAGGTCAACCTGCATTTCCCTGGCGAGATTAATGACTTCTTCATACGGCCTGCCGATACGCACTTCCGTGTGTACAGGAACAGGTTCCTTTATTTCCTCTGCGGCAAATGCAGCCAGTTTGGTTTTCGTGGTATTCATCATCTGCCCTTCCGGGAGAGTGATTACCACTCCATCCGTGCCAGTAATGAATGAAGACCGTTCCAGCACATAGAGCAGGTATAGTGTCGCACCGAATTGTTCCGCGAAGCGCACAGCGTAGCGTACGGCCTTCGAAGAAAATCCCGAGAAGTCAACCGGCACCAGGATTCGATTCAGTGCCAAGGATGATGTCAGAGGCTGTTTCGTCTCCATGATCCTGATCAAGTTGGGGGTGAATGAGTATTTGAACTGCAGAATCACTCCGAAACTTCATATGGATTAAGGTATTGACTTATCAGGCTGTGTGAACTGGGGATAATACCTGCTTCCTTACGCTTCTGGATAGGCGACGGAGGAGGGGGGTGGGTGCTGAATTTGATGGATAGACAGTTAACAAAGGCTGAAGTCTTTCGGTTGCCATGGTCAGGGCTCTGAGAAGTAGATAAATTACCTGGAAAGGAGGCACGACTGACCTTCGCGAATCGTACCCTAACTTCCAAGGTCGCGATTAGCTCCCAACTTTGGCTGAACTAGCTTTCTTTTGCGCTTCCCGAATGATATTTGCGATTTCAGGGTACCCTTGTTGTCCTGCCATATCTGCTGCGTCATAACGAGGTCCACCGTCGGGATGTTCGTCGTTGTCGGTTGCACTTGCCAAGGGGTCGGCTCCTGCTTCGAGAAGGATTTTAACAGTTTTCATCTCTCCGTTATAGGCAGCAAAAATCAGCGCAGTGTGACCAGAAGGCCCGCGCGCATTCACGTTGGCTCCCTTCGATATTAAAAACTGAATGCTTTGGGGAAAACCACGCTTCGCCGCTTCCATCAAAGCAGTGAAACCGAAATTATCCCTTTTTTCAGTCTTGGCCCCATTTTTAATCAACAGTTCAGCCATTTCCAAATTTCCTGTGCAGGCCGCAGAAATCAGTGGGGTAAATGTCTGCCCTCTTTCATTGGTATAGGCCAACTGATTCACATCGGCTCCCTTCGAGATCAAAAAATCGGCGGATTTGCGTTTGCCGGCCGAAATACTGTAATAAAGCGCGGTGTTCCCATTGCTGCCTCGAGCATTGATGTTGGCGCCGTGCTCAAGGAGGAATTTGAGCAGTGCAGGATCGTCCGTGTCACTGGCGAACGCGAGGACAGTACTGCCAGTTTTATGTGTCGATTTTGTATTTACTTCTGCGCCCTTTCCTACAAGAAGTTTTACCAGTTCCAGGTTTGCTGACTTGGCCGCAATGATAAGAGGGGTCCAGCCTTCCGAATTACGAGTTTCCAATTTAGCCCCGTGAGCCAATACTTTCTTTACAACGGCTATATCACCATTCTCAGTCGCCTTTAGCAGGGAGGCATCAAGGTCTTCGGTTCCAAGCGAAGGCTGGGCCAGGAACAGCGAAAAGAACAGGGCAGTTCCCGATAGATAAAACGAGAGCCGGTTCATCAGGTTTTTGGCAAAAAGCTTTCTCATTGCAAGGGCTGTCGTAGCAAGTGCGTGACCAACAGACCTAGGCTAAATTCAAAACCCCTGGAACACTTCAGTTTCTCGTGTGCACTCACTGGCCAGCAACCTGCTGTGAGGTAAGCTGCGGGATTGTATCTACAAGGGTTGTCCCAGTTTTAAGCATTTTATGTCTCATTTCGGATTTAATGGAGCGCGAAGAAACACTGGTCGTCTGGCCCTGTGCCTCGTGTTTATCCTGACAATGCATTGGCCAAACCCGGCGAGCCAGATTCGTGCGGCGGAGCCGGAGCCCGGAACAATTCCAGGAAGTCAGAAAACAGTCTTGCGATTGGCTATCGGGGGATTTTCAAATTTCAGTGATGCCCAGGACCTGCAGCATCAAGACTTACAGTTGGGAGATTTGTTGGCAGCGAAATTGTCCCAGGAGAAGGGATTTGAGTTAGTCGAACGGCCGGCGATTGAACTGGTGAGAAAGGAAATGGAGATGTCACTGACGCAGCTTTCAAAGCAGGCCGATACCGTTAAGGCCGGGAGATTGCTCAGGGCAGATTGGCTGGTAATCGGTTCCATTTCCGGAGAAAAAGGGACCAACTTCCTGATTGCGAAAATCATCGATGCGAAAACCGGTGTGGTGCGTGATCTGACTGCAGTGCCATTAAGCAGGACGAATCTGATGTCAGCGGCAGATTCATTGACTCAATTCACCATCAATTCGGCAAAGCGAATTTCAACTATTGACCAGCGCATTTTCATCGGAATCGGAGGTTTTGAGGATCTGAGCATTAATAACAAATATCCCGATTTCAGAAAAAGTCTCAGAGCTGCGCTTGAGAAGACATATCAGGGGACGCGTGTGGCGATCGTGGAGAGAAGCATGGTCAATCCATTGCTCAACGAGCTGCGTATGAGCATGGGTGGATTGACGGAAACCGTAGCGAATGGATCGATTGCGCAACCGGCATTTGTGCTGGTGGATGGCTGTTATCAATCCTATCAGGATGAGCAGGCAAAAATCAATCTGGTGCTGAGATTCCAGGAGGTGGGTGGAGGGCAGGAGATCCACTTACTAAAAGAGCCTCCCGGACCGGGATTGGAGCAGAAAGTAACTGGGTTGATAAACGATGATTTAAAAGGGCTGCATCAACGGGAGGCGCGCCCGGCACGAAAGGAGGAGGCCCAGGCGCAATTGGAACGGGGAAAGGAGAGATCGCGTTTGCCACAAGCCTTTAATTCCATTTATCCCCTTGGCGGTTATCCAGGGGGCGGTGATGGCGAGGCCAAACGGCTCAGGAACATTTCCGACGCGATAGCAGCTTTCGAGTCCACAATTTTGCTCGATCCTGACAATGCGGAAGCGAAACTTTACCTAGCGGTTTGTCTGCTGGCGCCGGATATCAATAAAAAAACGGCAGGGCGTGATTATTTGTGTGAAGTGATTGCCGGATCACCTGATGCACACCTAGTAAGACTAGCGCGCGAAGAATTAGTTAAGAGTTACTTTAAGGAGGATGACCGGCACGCATTGGAGCTGATGTTGGCGTTGGCTCGAGACACGGAAGATCCTGTGGAGCGAGCACGGATTCATGGATTGCTTCCTGATCCAGTGGAGCGATTGCATCGAGAGCGACGTTTATCTACCGAGGAAGGGCTTGAGCTTTATTCCAAGCTGTTTTTGGCCCAATGTGAATCTGCTGAGAGGTTAGCGCAAAAAGGACAATTTATAGAGATCCCGGCGGTTGCCGAGAATACGTTTGTTTTGTTTGGCAGGTTGAATGATGGCGATGTCGTGACGGGAGAGAATTATCTTGAAAAGTTTCTACCAAAAGTTTCTGAACAGCATCCGGGGCTTGCTCCTTATATTTGGATTTGCTACACAGAATGGCGAACCTATGGTTCACAAGCCGTTCCCCAGCCTGTTCCCCAGCCCGTATGGGACCGATTGAAAGAATCGCTTGTGTTTTGCCGCGATCAACCTGAGAAAGTCCCGCAAATGTCCACCTTTAAACGTGGGTTTTTGCCGAAGTTATTGGAATTGGCAGTGATGCATAAAGTATATGAACTGGGGGAAATCGCACGCCAGATCAGGCAAGGCAAGGCTGGGGTGGATGACCTCTCTCAAACTCCTTCCGACATACTGTTTTTGGAGGCTTACTGCGAAAGCGAGCAAGGGAAATGGAAGGAGGCGCTGGGGATTTACGAGAGCTTACAAGGTCACGTGGTCTATGCGGAAATGCCCATGGAAGGTCCATGGGGGAAAAAAGGCACGAGAATATTCACCGACGATGCGGTGGGAGTTTGTCGCCAACATCTCGGATTGCAGCCGGGAACCAAATCTTTTTGGACAGAGAAGTTGCGAGAAAAGCCGGAGGAACCGCCCAAAGCATTCAATCTGGGCGCTCCGGAGTTGACGATTGGACGTTCAATTGTTTTCGCATGTGATGGAAATAAAATATGGCTGGCGGATGGTGTGGTGCCATTTGTATATGATTTAGGGGACAAACAGTTAAAGGAGGTTAACTGGCCTGTAAGCTTTGAGCGCAATATTAGCTGCGTGACGGTTGATAAAGAGAGGGTTTGGTGGGGGACACGAGGCAATGGGTTGGTGCAGGTGGATAAGCGAACTGGAAATTACAAAATTTATGATGAAGCAGATGGTTTGCCTCTGCTCAATATCACTTCGCTTGGCAGCGCCGATCAGGGGGGGGTGTGGGTTGGTTATGGCAAGGATATTCTCGGTGGCATGGGATTTATTGACTTACATACAGGAAAGTTTGTTGGTTTTACTCCTGAGCTTGCGAAAAGCACGGTTGCTTCCAGATATGGCGAGTCTTCTGCGCCCGGTAATGAACCTCCGAGAAAGCCTGTATTGGGGATCCAGCAAACTACAAGCAATGACCTATGGATCGCAGAATATACCGGATTGCGGCATTTTTCCATTGCGGAAAAGAAGTGGAGCAGCCCAAGCAACTACGGTCTTCAAGATATTTTCTGCGTGGCGGCGAATACAAACTTTGCCGTTTTTGGAGGACGCGGATATGACGGGGGATTGGTCATCCATAACATAAATGCCAACCAATCCGCCCACGTGCAGATCCACAAGTTCCTAGCCCATAAAATGGGGTCCCTAGCCTTGCCGAATAAATGGGTTTATTCCCTGGCCATGGATGGTGATCATGTGTGGGTGGGCGGGTTGGGATACTTGGCACTTGTGAATGCAAACACAAAAAGGGTGGAAAAGTTATGCGAGTTGGATGTCAGTTTTCCGAACTTTGATAGTTATAGTTCTCACCATTTTCAATGCCTTCAAATTGTCGGTGAAGATCTATGGGTTGGGCTGGACAATCAATTATATCGTCTGCCAAAGGAAGGACCTTAGATTCGGAGGCAGGATTGAGCATTCCGATCAGAAGCTGAGACTGTAAACGCAGTCAGAATGCAAAAGGCTGTGGAAGGGCAGGAACCCTTTAGCCCGGCAGATGGTAAGATTCTGAAGCGAGCCATGTTCCAGGCAGAAAGAGACTGCTTCACAGCGGAATTCTGTTTTAAAGCAATGCCTTTGTTGAGGTATTGGAGAAGAAAATATGACTGTGGGTTGGCTGAAAGAAATTCTTTTGGGGCTGTGTAACCTAAACTTGTCCTCGGGCGTCACAAGCATTGAACATACGAGAGCTCCCACTGTGTGACTGGAGCTGAGGCCAGCCCCGAGTGGGGTTGGCTTTTTTGTTGTTGGATTAATGGCCGCTGGCAATTGGCAAGCGAATCAAACTCCAAGTTGATGAGCAGGGTTGAAATGGACTGTTTTGACTGGAGAACGACTCGGTCTTATTTAAAAAGGTCGAATTGATAGACGCCACTGTCCCTGGTTTTGGAAAGTTTATAAACGGATGATTCAGGTTTCGCATCTGGATCCCGACATATCCAATAACCTCTGGCCTCCACTCCCAATTTCCGCTTGATCAATATTTCGATGTGGTCAGGCTGGCGCAGGACACTGATTGGATACAGCGAGTCGATCGCCCGAGGCCACTTATTGGCTGGTATGTTGTCGGAGCCATCCATGTAGTAGAGATCGAGGCAGTCAATGCGCAGTGCACCGGCATCCTTTATGGCAGGAAGACCAGGGCGATGATGACACCCGACGTAAACCGCAAGTAAAACAAGTACAGCAAATAACAAACGCGCACCCATAAACGCATGGTTAGAGACGTTGGGGGGGAGGTGGAGGTTACAGAGAAGTAAGGGAGATCCCGGTTTTAATCGGCCCGCTCCAACAGCTGCCACCAAATAATGTCGTATGATGATTGGGCGACGAAAAGCCAAGGATTCGAGGCCTGAAAGGGTTGTGGCAAGCTTTACCGAGGGGGGAAGAGCCGGAGAATCCGGGGAAGCCATTTTGTCGGCGGTCAAAGATTGGTTGTGGGAAGGGTGTGTTGGTTTCGTGTCGCAGTATGGCGAGGGCGATGACGGCGTTGGTGGAGACACGCTGGTCGGTATCCATGGCGGCGGATTGGAGGGCCATGGAAAAAAATCGGTGAGTTCCGGACTTTCGCGATGAACGCGGTTGCCAAGCGCGTCGTCACCATTAAAAACATGGATGCACATCGTGCGGAGATAGAACATTTGGGCTTCATAACGAGTGGTATCATCCGCTGAAACTTAAGGATGGAGGAATTCAGACATCGAGAGGACGGTGCTCAAGAAGGAATGTTCGCGCATGGGGTTATTACCCCGTATGCGGTTCTTCAAATAAGTCCTAGTTTTGGCGCAAGCAACACGGGAGGAGGTTTGGAAGTTCCCGGCTGCTGTACCCATTCCTAGAGATCACTTTTCACACTGCTGTTGGTTTTGGAACTTAACGGTTATGCCCAGAGTTTAGTAACATCTGAGACTCGAGCGGACAGCGTTGCAGAACGTTTCATGGCTTTGGCATTCAGTATGGGGAATCCTCGATTTGGGAAGAGGACAAACTTTTTGCAACCTCACAACAGGCGGTGAAACAATTGCGCAAGTTTGAGGTGATGCTGGTTTCCTTAATCGAACCGGAAGGGTATGTCTGTTCACTTTATCTTCAGGGGCTTACATGAACCATGATTTAGATAAAATCCGTTCGGTGGTCGCGCGATATTTCCAGGTGGAGGAGGCGGCGGTCACGGAAGAGTTTATATTTCCGCGCGAGCGTTTGCAGGGCTCGGCGGCGCGCGACACCTTTCATGCCGCGCTGAAGCGCATGGCGGGGATTGATTTGACGACAGCGCACACCGCGAACAGTTACGCAGAACTGATTAGACAAGATGCGAGCGTCCAGCAGAGTCTGCCCATGCCTGCTTTGCGAAAGGAGACAAGGCCAGATACGAATGGGGGCGTGGAAAAAGGAATGTCTGAGCGAGCTTTGATCGGAATCGATATCGAACAGATCGATAACATGCCCTGGAGCGGTGATCCGTGGTCCGAGCCATTCTATTTGGAACATTTCACGGATGCGGAGATTGCGTATTGCCTGAGGAGGCCTGAACCGAAACTATCCTTTTGCGGTGTCTGGGCGGCGAAGGAGGCGGTGATCAAATGTTGTGAAATGCTGACGGCCTTTCATCCCAGGCAGATCGAAGTGATGCACGATGATGTGGGGCGGCCCCGTTTAAGCGTCGAGGGATGGAACCATGGAGCGCATCCACTTGCTTTGAGCATCAGCCATGCGGGTCCGAATGCAGTCGCCGTCTGCGTCTGTGTTAATAACGCAGCCCAGTCAGGCGCCACAGCTATGCCGAACATGATGCCGGGGGAAGACGAACCAGTATTGAGAAGGGGCGCCGGTCCGGGATTGGTGTGGGGCGGTTTGATCGTTGCAGCGCTTAGCCTGATGATCAGCCTGGTCTTACGTTTATTTTGATTTCAAAGGCAATGGTATCTGCACAAGTCGGGCAAATGCCTGGAGGAGCGCGTCAACTCACTGTTGCATTTGTCGATGGAGAGCAGAATTGAGAAAGATGAATTAATCCCAGACATAACGTTCGTCGTAGGGGACCTGATAACGTTCCAGGAATTTTCGGTATTCTTCCTGGAAGGTCATTTTGCGGTGATGTTCGGATTGGTTAGAGATGTATTTGATGACGTCATCAGACTGGGAGCAGGAACCGATGATCGATTTCTCAAACAAATCGCCTTCAAGCGGGTAGGGGTATGCCAAAAAGGGTCACAAAGGGGGCGGTTCTTTCGGGAGCCCTGATGTGTCGAGAATCAAACATGTCATGCCACGCAGATCAAGGAACACGCGCTCGCGAGCATTTACAAGACGAAGAAGTACGTGCTGACAAACGGAGCACCGCGCCACGAGGCCGGGACCTTCCATGTATAAATGCGCCTCGGCAAAGCGCTTCATTGCGCCGCAGTGCGCACACTGTCCCCGTGCAGCTGTAACATCCATGGTAAATATGTTGCTCAACTCACCTGCGGCAGCGTTACCGTCAAGATAGTCGTAGTTATGTGAATTCATTTTCGATCTCCCGTGGGTCCAAAGCGCTCCGTCCTGATCTTGTCAGGGCTGTTGCCAGAGGAGCTAAGGAAGCCAGTAACACTTTCAACGAACGATGTGGGGCCGCAAACGTAGCAAGTCGGGACAAGGTTTGACGGCCAGGTGGTATTCGCGATCAGAGCGGCGTCGATGCGGCTGGGCGGTCGCGGCCAATTCTTCGGCGCAATTCGTGTGTGGGCGTACGTAAGGTTCACGGAACCGTTGTGATCAGATAGCGCCTGGAGTTCCTGGCGGTAAAAGACCGCTTCCGGTTCGCGGACGGAATACAACAATCGAAACGGCGCGATGCTGCCCGCCAGCGCGCGCGAGCGAATCATAGCCATGAGCGGAACAATGCCCGAACCCCCTGCTATTAGCTGGATCGGTTCAGTCTGTTGGGAGCGCCACACGAACCAGCCGCCGATCGGACCTCGCAACTCCAGACGATCGCCGACTGCGATTTCTTGCGTGAGATAAGGTGAGACTTCGCCGTCAGGCAGTCGTTCGACGGTTAGTTCAATGCGCCTTTCGGAGTTCGCTGCAGAGGCGATCGAGTATGATCTAACGGCAGAGTATCCATCCGAGGCCGTCAAACGCACGTCAACGTGCTGGCCCGCGACGTGACCTGGCCAATCTGAAACGTCGAGCGTGATCGTCCGCGCCGTCGCCGTTTCATCGTGTAGAGCAACCACTGTTCCGATATGCCACATCACTCGTCCCCCCAATAACGCTGCTCCCGCCACGGGTCCCCATAAAAATGGTAGCCTAGACTTTCCCAAAAGCCAGGTTTGTCCTGGTGCATCAGCGTAAGACCCCGCACCCACTTTGCGCTCTTCCACAAATACAGATGGGGGACAAGAAGCCGTGCAGGTCCGCCGTGTTCCGGTGCAAGATCTTTGTTGTCAAAGCGGAACGCGATCCACGCCTGCTTGTTCCTGAGGTCGCTCAACGGCAGGTTGGTTGTGTAGTCACCGTATGAACGCGCCATTGCGTGAGAAGCATCTGTCTTCACGTCTTCAAGCATGGTGTCGAGGGAAACGCCCTCCCAGGTTGTTCCGAGTTTCGACCATCGCGTGACGCAGTGCAGATCAACCGTAAAGGTCTCGGTGGGCAAGTCACGAAACGACTTCCAGTCCCATCTCCGCAGAACATTCGTACCGTCGTCGATCACAAATTCCCAACGATCGAGTGACACGTGTGGCGTAGGTCCTGCGGACAAAACGGGGAAGTCGGTAGTGAGGTACTGCCCTGGCGGCAGCTTTACATCTGCCGCGCTGCGTCGACCGGAAAAGCCTCGTGAGATGATACCCATTTACACTTCTCCTTTCTTGGTCAAGGTGTCTGATTCCTTCGCTAATTCGCCCTTCTGGAGATCACTGTGCTGCCTATTCCGCCGAACCAATTCGTCCAAGCTGAACGGGAAATCTGTACAAATTCCCAGGAGCAGCGCTCCCCCGGCTGCGGAAAAAACCGAGTAATCCAAAGGCGCCTTTATTCCCAAAGCCATCGCCATCGTCAGTGCAAAGATGGTCAGAAGAACTCCGCTTAGCAAAGCAGTGATGCGAGTTTTCAAACCGAGAACAAGGAGAATGCCGAAGAGAGTTTCAGCGGCCGTGGCGACAAGCGCTAACGCTGGGATCATCGCCGCTGGCAAAAACCAGTTGAGCTTGGCTGTATAACTCACGAATCGGCCGTAGGCGTCGCCCCAGGACACATGGGGCTGTCCATAAACGCCCCAAACGCCAAACCGGCCTGCGACGGCCGAAAGGAACGAGATCCCCAGAGCGAGCCGTAGATATACCGAGCTGAACTTCGCCAGTCCAGTCCATCGTGGGTTCATGGTTGCCTCTCGGTTTGGGTTCGATTCCATTTCACGCACTTAGCGAATGGCATTGGCTTTCTCCTCAGCCACAGTTGGCGGAGCACCTGTCTTTTTCACAAAGAAAACGAGAAGCGTCGCGGGTTGCGTCGTACTCGCGTTGCGAGTCACGATGTGTACGTCTGTGGGCGATTCGTAAAAGGCTTCGCCGGCGTGAACTGTCTGTGCTTTACCGCCTTTCAATTGCGTAACGACACTTCCCTGTAGCACGTACGCAAAGACATCTGCTTTATGTCGATGCGTCGGAACGACCTCGCCCGGAGCGAGAACGACTGTTTCAATTAGGCCTTCTTTCCCAGGCACATCCGGAAGCTCTCTCCTGAATAGAGGTGTCTCTTTTGCCACGTGGGTATCTGCGCTACTGGATGCGAGCAGTGGAAAAAGCAACAACGGACACAGCAACAATGGAAACAACAACTTCTTCATGTTATGCATCGCTTCTGTCCTTTCCGTGATGTGCTGCGATAACCGGCTTACTTCTGATGTGAAATCCCAGCGCCTCCAACCCTTTAGATCGAAGAGAAGAGGAGGTTACGCGTTGGACGGAAAAGGTCTGTTCTTTTCGGTGGACACACCTAAGGTCCGACTTCGTCAAACGTCTAACTTTCAATTCCGGGTCCTTCCATTGCATATCCGATGGAGAGGATCCAAAATCAAAAGAGATCTCCTGGCAACGCGCTTTCAATACTTATTTCTTGTTTATTGTTCGGTCGAGAAACTCATGCATCAACGACCCAATGCGATCCACTTCTTCTTCCAACGCAAAATGGCCCGTGTCGAGAAGATGGAGCTCTGCGCTGGGAATATCTCTTTTAAAAAGTTCAGCACCCTTCACCGTAAAGATTCCATCGTTTTTGCCCCAAGTGATCAGCGTGGGGGGCTGTTGTTTACGGAAATACTCCTGCCAAACGGGATAGGCATCCAGATTCCTTTTGGCTTTGTAGAGGATTGAAAGTTGGATTTCCTTGTTCCCCGGTCGGTCCTGATAAGCCTGGTCGATCACCCAATTGTCAGGGCTGATCTTCGACGGATCTCTGACACCATGCAGATAATGCCACTTGGTTCCTTCAATCGTCAGAAGCCAGTCGAGTAGAACTTGAGCATTCTTTTCGCTCCGATCTTCCCAATAGTCAGATAATCCCTTTTTTAAGAACTCCTTATTTATGGCTTCAACATAGGCGTCTCCGTTTTGGACGATCATGGCGGTCACTCGTTCGGGATGCATGACAGCTAAATGGAAGCCAGCCGATGAACCTATGTCCGAGAGGTATAGCGCATATGAAGAAAGATTCAGCTTTTCGGTGAACTTTTCGGTCACAGTCGCTAACCGTTCGAAGGAATAGTCGAAATCGTTGACCGACGGTGATGAGCTTTCGCCATATCCAGGAAAGTCTGGGGCAACGACATGATATTTATCGGCAAGCATGGGAATCAGATTGCGGAACATATGAGAAGACGACGGAAAGCCGTGCAAGAGCAGAACGGTGGGAGCATCCCGGGGACCGGCTTCGCGATAGAAGATTTCCAGCCCCTCCACGTTAAGCGTGCGATAGAAAACGGTCGGTGTAATCGTGTTCGACATATAAACTCTCCTTCGGCGCGTGAATTGCACCTTCGTGGGCGTTAGGCATTCCCCGAGTCCTCACGAATGAACGCGGATGATCGTCTTTCCCTTGATCCGCTCGGTCGGGTTGAGGGCGGCAACCGCATCGTCGAGGGCAGCCACTTTGCCGATGTTCGTCCGCAGCCGACCATCCCGGACCCGCTGGACGAGCTCACTCAATTGGGCGCGATCGGGTACGACGACGAAGTCGATAGTCAGGCCGCCAGAGGGCCGCGCCTCGGTCGGGCCGGTGACGGTCACCAGCGTTCCTCCGGCGCGAATCACGCCCGCAGACCGCTTCGCGATGTCGCCGCCGAGGACATCGAAAACCAGATCGACTTTGCCGACGTCTTCCAGGGCGCCCTTATCGAGGGCGACGAACTCCTGCGCGCCGAAGTCGAGCGCCGTCTGACGGCCGGCAGCGCGCCCGGTGCCGATGACGTACGCGCCGGCCTCACGTGCGAGCTGGGTCGCCATCGAACCGACCACGCCGGCCGCACCGTGCACCAGGACGCTCTGCCCCGCCTGAATGCGACCGTGCTCGAACAGCCCCTGCCACGCAGTCAGGCCCGCCATCACGAGGGCCGCGCCCACGGTGAAGTCAACGTCGCCCGGCAGCGGTGTGAGGCTGCGTGCCTCGATGGCCATATACTCCGCCAGCGTGCCGTCGCGATACCAGTCCGTGAGGCCGAACACCCGCTGTCCAATCGACAGCCCCGTCGTGCCATAGCCGAGAGCGGTGACCACTCCGGCCAGCTCGTGTCCGGGGGTTGAAGGAGTCCGGTCACGGCCGGCGCGATCGGTCCAGGTCGAGGGCCACGTCAGCTCATTCCCGGTGAATCCCGACGCATGAATCTGAACAACGACGTCGTTTATCGCCGCCTGCGGCTCGGGCCGCTCCACCAGCTTCATCCCGGCCGTTCCCGCAGCCTGGTCCGTCACCACGATCGCCTTCATCGTCCGCCTCCCTGTGTTGTGAAGCTCGGCCAACGGCTGCCGATGTCGAGTTTATCCAGACTACCGAAATTTCGCTCCGCGCTTTCGACAAGTGCGGCTCCGGCTAACTGATAGACTGCGGCAGTTCCACTTGTCGGGTGCGCTCCTAAATGGAATTTGCCCGAGGCGAGCGGTTTCGCCGGCGAATTCACCGCCTGCGTAGTCGGTAGTTCTTCGTGGACCCGTTGCTTTATGAACAGACGTTCCGGACGGAACGCGTACCAGGCCGCTGCGAGCAAAACGGCAATCACAAGGAGAATGATTTTGTATCTCTTCAATTGACTGACTCCCTTCAATCGTTTGTAAGCCGGATGCAAGGATGTTGTCATTCCTCACATTCGCGCTCGCTGGCGGCGGATTGCGATTGCACGGTCGCCAGCGGCCCGGAATCCCGGCTTACCAATTCACTTAATTACCTTATAGATATCTAATCCTGTACTTTCTGGAGAGTGCATCAATTTGCTCTTCTGATGGCTCTCCAGCTGCATATAGAGCCGCCAGTTCCACAAAATAATTATCAAACTGGCCCGGTAATATAGTGTCCAAAAGCCTGCTGGGCTTGTTCCCAATGTTTGTAAAACCATGAGGAATTCCTCTTGGCAACAATGCCATGACACCTGGAACCGCTTTCATCTTTTGGTCTCCAAGCGTGACTTCAAGTTCCCCTTCCAGCAGATAAACAAGCTCATCCTCGCGTTCATGAACATGAAGCGCTACACCTTTTCCCGGAGGTGTAACGAACTCCATAACAGAAAAAACACCGTTTGTGGCACTGCTCTTAATTTTGTGAAGGGTTTTACTGCCAGCGATGTTTAATTGCTCACCGGAGCCGGGTGGAACAACAACTGGCTCCTGGTGCGATTTCTCTACTGTAGATGTTTGCATACGATTTTTCCTTTTTATTGAACTGTTATCCTCGAATCTAATCAGGCAAAGTCAGCTAGTGTCCCGACTTGACTTGCAGCGGACTGTTCCGGTGATGAAGCTCTCGAGCTTTTCAAACGGCATCTCGAGATTGAGCGGGTCGGCGCTCCGAAGAATCCTTCCACCGCATAATTTTGGATCATTCATTTTTCATCCTTTGCAACGAAGTTTGCATGGAATCTGTTCTAACCTCCCATCCTGAATCATCCACAAGACCAGATTCATGACAATAGGGTGAATACCTGGCTTCCGTTTGTCGTGGGCGCTGAATGTGCTCGCAACCGGATTCAACCGGGCAGGAGGATACATTTATCAAATTTCTCCACCAGACAGTTGCTGCCAGCGCGTCCGTGATTGGCTTTTTGAGTGTCGCCAAGGCGCAGGACACGGCGGAGGAAACTTTTCCGCCGGCATTCACACAATTCTATTACGATGAGGATTACAGCTAGTCGGTTTTGCTGTCCTGGCCCGGCTCGGTTGGCGCAGACGTTCCAGCTAATAGATCACTTGTTGTTTCCGCACGATTGATAGCCTCAGCCTTTTCCACCGATAATGGATTGCGGGCACGAGGTGTTGAGTCGTGGAGTGCGTACGCGTGTTGAGGCAAAAGGTGGATTAAAATTCTGGGCCATGTCAGTGCGGCGCTCATGGAGGTGCTTCCGGACGGGCAGCTCGCCCCACCTACAAGCCTGGCGGTGGGATTGAATCGTTGATCGCGTGTGCGATGGAAGTTGAGAGTCGAGTCGAGGTTTCAGGCGGCGACATGGAGGCTTTTCCAGAGGTGGGCGGCGGTCATGGAGCGATGTGGGCGGTAGCGTTGGAGAAGCGTTTCTATCTCCTTGATAGTTGGTTTGGTAGCTGAACCGCTGAGGCGATTGAGGGCATTCCGAATAGCGGCATCGCCGTGGAGGGAGCAGTCGGCGAAGGCGAAACCACGGAGGAGGGTGTAGTTGACTGTCCATGGGCCGATGCCTTTGATGGCGAGCAGGGCGGCTTGGATTTCTTCGGGAGAGTGGTTTTGCCATTCGTCCAGTGGCAGTTTGCCGGAATCGACGAGTTGGGCCATGCGAACCAGAGTTTCAGCTTTGGCGCGTGAGAATTTGAGTTGTCCCAGATGGTCGGGATTGAGTCGTGCGACAGCGGAGGCATCTGGGTGGCACCAGAGTCCGCTGGAATGCTTCGTTCCGGCGAGTTGGATGAAGGAACGTCGCAGTGTTATGGCGAAGGAAAGATTGATTTGCTGGCCTATGATGGCCCAAGCCAGAGCTTCGAACGGGGTGGTTGTGTGCGGAATGCGCAGGCCGGTTTGCTTTTGAACCAACGAAGCGAGGAGGTTGTCCTCCTTGGCCATGGCCTCGAAAGGTTCTGGATCGATGCGGAGTGCGAGGAGGTTGCGGGCGATCTGTTGTAGCGTGGTGCGTGTTGCGTGTGGGAGGGGGCGATCGGCTTCGATGCGGCAGTTGGCCATGTTCTTTGCCAGAGAAATATCGAGGACAAGCGGGATGGCTTCGAACACGAATGCTTTGCGGATGCGGTTTGGTTCCAGGCGTTCGGCGAGTCCTTCCGGGTCGCGTGCTTGAAAGGCCATGACCTCGCGGCTGGAATAGTTTGAGGGCAGTTTTAGTGAGAAGGACATGATTCGGGATGGCCACAAAAAGGCACAAGGGGCACGAAAATCAGAAAAAGGAAAAGCAAGGATGCATTCTGTTTCATGGAAGTTTGGTGCATGTTGTGGCTGGGTTGGTCTACGTGGCTGTTGCCTTCACTTTTTTTGGTTTTTGGTGACTGCGTGTTCTTGTTTGAGAAGCTGGCGTTTGCGTTCAACGCCCCAGCGGTAGCCGGTGAGACTGCCGTTGGTTCCGATTACGCGGTGGCAGGGGATGATCGCGGCGATGCGATTGGTTGCGCAGGCGCGGGCAACAGCGCGGACCGCTGAGGGTTGGCCGATCCGGGCGGCGACTTCGGTATAGCTGGCAGTTTGTCCGACCGGAATTTCTCGCAAGGCCTGCCAGACCCGTTGTTGAAAGGCGGTACCCCGGATGTCGAGGGGCAGATCGACGCGGGAGGCCGGGTCTTTGATGTGGTCGACGATGGCCTTGACCCAGGTATCGAAACTGCGGTCGGCTTTCTCGAAGGAGGCTTTGGGAAAGTTTTTCCGCAGATCCTCTTCAAGGAGGGCTCGATTAATGCCGAAACTTACTGAACAAATACCGCGTGCGGTGCCTGCGATCAATGCGAGTCCGAGGGGACAAGCTGCGAAGCCGTAGCGGATGACAGTGCCGTTGCCACCCTTTTGATACTCGCCGGGCGTCATGCCCAAAGTCTCGGTTGAGCGCTCGTAAAACCGGCTGCTGGAGTTGAAGCCTGCGCCGTAGATGGCCTGGGTAACGGAAGGTTGCGAACGCAATTCGGAGCGGACGCGTTCGTTTCGATGCGCGGCGAAATACTGCCGCGGCGTTACCCCAACAGTCTTTTTGAAGATTCGATGAAAGTGATAGCGGCTCAGACCGACGGCATTGGCAAGTTCATCGAGGGAGGGAAGGGGATCGGAAGTTTCGATGATGCGACAAGCCTTGGCTGCGGCATCGGCGTGCCGCTTCGCGAGTGAAGCACCAGTCGGTTGGCAGCGTTTGCAGGGGCGAAAACCCGCGCGCTCGGCATCGGTGCAGGTATCATGGAAGGCGATGTTTTCGCGTAAGGCGAGCCGTGAAGGACAAGCAGGCCGGCAATAGACGCCGGTGGTTGCGACCGAATAGACGAAGTGCCCGTCAGCGTTGGGGTTGCGTTGTTGCACTGCAAGCCAGCGTAGATCGTCGGTGTCGTAGCGATTGAGAGTGAGTGGATCTTTACGATGCACTTTATTAATTTGAGGTAATTGTAACATATTCACAAGGTCAGGATAAAATGGATGGCTGGTGTGCGCACTCCGCTGGTTGCTTTCAAATTCGAGAGCTTTTAGTTTGAAAAATGCGGTTTTTCGATCCTGGGCAAGCATAAACATGGATTAAGGTTAGCGATTAGTTAGTGACTTGGAGCAGGGTGAGAGCTTATAAAAGTTTAAGAATTGCGATGTCGTTTAAAGATTTTCCAGAGCAGAAGCAGCCGGTGACCTTGCTCCAGCGGAGTTTGGAGCGGGGACGGCTGGCGCACGGTTACCTGTTCAGCGGTCATTCCCTGGGGGAATTGGAGGCGTTGGCACGGACGTTGGCGAAGACGCTGAATTGCCAGGAGCCGGTGCGGTTGGTGCCGGGCGGTCCGGCGGTGGATTGCTGCGACAAGTGCGTGAACTGCCGAAAGATCGATGCGGAGAATCATGCGGATGTGCATTGGGTACGGCCGGAGTCGAAGTCGCGGGTGGTGACGATCGATCAGATGCGGGATTTGATGCAGGAGATCAACCTGAAGCCGAATGAGGCGGAGTATAAGGTGGCGGTGATAGTGGCGGCGGATCGACTGAATGTGCAGGCGGCGAATGCATTTTTGAAGACGCTCGAGGAGCCGCCAGCGAAGTCGATTTTGGTTTTATTGACGACGGAGCCGCAGAAGATTTTGGAAACGATTCTGTCGCGCTGCCTGCGGTTGAATTTTGCGGGCGAAGGAAACAAGGCTTTGGCGGCAGCGCAGATGGAGTGGTTGAGGGCTTTCAGTGAATTGGCTGCGGAAGAGCAGAAGAGCTTGTTGGGGAGGTATCGATTGCTCGGGGTGTTGCTGAAGACGCTGGGGGAGTTGAAGGAAGAGATTGAGAAGGCGCTGACCGCACGGTCCCCGCTGGAGCGTTATGATGATTTAGATCCGAAGTTGCGGGACAGGTGGGAAGAGGAGTTGTCGGCAGCCATCGAGGCGGAATACCGGTTGCAGCGTGCGGATGTGCTGGGTTTGCTACAGTGGTGGTTGAGGGATGTCTGGCTGCGGACGATGCCGTTGGAGGGCGCAGAACTGCTGAGTTTCCCGGAATTGCCGACGGCTGCACAGGTGGCGAAGCGGATTTCGTCAGAGCAGGCAATTAAGAATTTACAGGTGCTGGAACGGATGCAGCGATTGTTGGGGTCGAATGTGCAGGAGGCACTGGCGTTGGAAGTTGGGTTGCTGGAACTGCAGTTGTGAGGAGGAATGGAGTAAACTTCAAACCTCAGTGAGTAATCCATGAGCGTGGAACAAAAAAACAGGAAGGTGGAATCTGCGCCCAAGGTGGAGAGTGGCCCGTTGCCAAATGTCTTCGCAGGATTGTTTGGATTGTTGTTGGGGTTGGCGTTGGTGAAGTTTGGCAATCCAGTGATAATGGAAAAGCTCGTTGATCCGCCGGCGAATTTTTTGGAGATGATTTTAAACCCGTGGCCGGCAATTTGGGGTTATTGGTTGCTGGCCGGGGTGACGGTGCTGGGATTGATGGTGGCGAAAAGGGAGACAAATGCACCGAAGTTCCTGGTGGCATTGCCGCTGGCGTGGCTGGTTTGGGAATTCATAGCCGGCACGAGTACGGTGGATAAGGCACTGACACGGGCGACACTTGCCCATTTTACGACTTGCGTGGTGTGCTTTTATTTGGGCTTGTTCTCGCTGAGTCGTGTTCGAGCAATCGGATGGTTTTGGGGTGGGCTGTTAGCAGGGTTCACGTGGGTGTTGATCGTGGGATTTCAACAGCATTTTGGAGGGTTGGAGGAAACAAGACGCTACTTCTACCTCTATATATATCCAACCTTGAAGACAGTGCCGCCGGAGTTATTGAAGAAGGTTTCAAGCAATCGAATTTTTGCCACCTTGTTCTATCCGAATGCCCTGGCTGGAGTGATCCTGCTGGTGCTGCCGCCAACGTTGGCGTTTATATGGTCGCTGCGAGAGCGTTTAACAAGCGGTGCGAGGGTTTTTTTGATGGCCCTGTATGGCGTGGCGGCATTGGGATGTTTGTATTGGTCGGGATCGAAGGGCGGGTGGCTGTTGATGCTTGTGACTCTGTTGGTGGGTAGCTTTTTCATGCCGATGAAACAGCGAGTCAGATTGGCGATTGTAGGGACCTTCATGGTTTTGGGGGTGGCAGGCTTTGCATTGAAATACCAAGGCTTCTTCAAAAAGGGGGCTACGAGCGTGGTTGCACGAGGAGATTATTGGCGCGCAGCGGTTGAGACGACAAAGGTGCATCCTGTGTTCGGGACGGGGCCCGGGACATTTGCAAAGGCTTATGAGAAGATCAAGAAACCCGAGTCCGAGATGTCGCGTCTAACTCATAACGATTACCTGCAACAGGCATCGGATTCCGGTGTATTAGGTTTCCTGCTGTATGCCGCTTTTCTAAGCTATTCGATCTATTTTATTTATTCGAGAACAGATATCCGTGGCCATTGGCTCAAGTTGGGTGTTTGGCTGGGCTTGTTAGGTTGGGCATTGCAAAGCACTGTTGAATTTGGGCTTTATATTCCAGCCCTGTCCTGGATTGCGTTTGGGTTCATGGGATGGCTGCTGGGGCAGGTGCCGAATCGCATCGACAGGCAACATTCGACTGGATAGGTTTTCCTCTCAGAAATGAAAATACTTTTTCTAAATGGTCCAAATCTGAACCTGCTCGGACAAAGAGAGCCTGAGGTTTATGGACGGACTACGTTGGCGGACATAGAGGCGATGGTTCGGGACCGTGCCGCCAAGCAGAAAGTGGAGATTGAATTTCGCCAATCCAATTTGGAAGGGGAGTTGGTCACCTGGATTCAAGAGGCCAAAGGGAAGTTCGATGCCATCGTCCTAAATGCTGCTGCCTACACCCACACCAGCATTGCGTTACGGGATGCAATCAGTGCGGTTGGGATTTCTACCATTGAAATTCATTTATCGAACGTTCATGCGCGCGAGGAGTTCCGGCATACATCGCTCATAGCGCCGGTTTGCCGTGGTGTTATAGCTGGATTTGGCGCAAACTCCTACGTTCTAGGGTTGGAAGCCGCTATTATCGTTAAAGCGGTCTAAATCCATTCAGAAAATGACCTTTAAACGCCTAATTCTCTTGAAATCCAAGTGCAATTAAGGGGCAGATTTTACGACTTGACGCCTTTTCTCCCCCTGTCTACTGTGCCACCCACTGAATAACGAACTATGCAGGACTCGTAATAGTCGCTGCTTGGAAAAATTGATCCGATGCGGGGAAGCAGGCGGATCAAAACCTAAACGAAAGCGGGTTTGTGGACTTAAAAGACATAAAAGCCATCATTGATTTGATGAAAAAAAACTCCATCTCGGAGTTTGAACTGGAGCGTCAGGAATTTAAGATTAAACTCAAACGGGGTGGAAATGGGGTAGTCGCCACTCCCCAATACGAAGATGTTTCGGCAATCGGCTATGCACCTCAAGTTTCTCTCCCAGGAGCGGGCAGCTCTTCCTTGCCGCAAGCCCCAATTGGCACTTCTTCCGAGACTGAGATCAAATCGCCCATGATCGGCACTTTCTACCGGGCTCCATCCCCCGAAGCAGCCAATTACGTGGAAGTTGGCACCGAGGTTAGTCCTGATACCGTGGTTTGCATCATTGAAGCCATGAAGGTGATGAACGAAATCAAAGCCGAAGCTCGTGGAGTTATCACCCAGATCATGGTCGAAAACGCCAAACCCGTCGAATTTGGGCAACCACTGTTTAAAATTCGTCCTCTATAAGTCATTATCTCCGAGCGCTTGATTGCACACGCAACGCGATAATTCAGAATAGCTTTACCCATGTTTGAAAAAGTCTTGGTAGCCAACCGCGGAGAAATTGCCGTCCGAATTATTCGCGCTTGCAAAGAGTTGAACATCCGCACCGTCGCCGTTTATTCCGACCAGGATGCCAACTCCATGCACGTCCAACTCGCCGATGAAGCCATCTGCATAGGCAAGGCCCCCAGCAACGAGAGTTACCTCCGCATCGATCGCCTTATCAGCGCCGCTGAAATAGCCGATGTCGATGCCATCCATCCAGGATACGGCTTCCTCTCCGAGAACGCCCATTTTGCTGACGTTTGCGAAAGCTGTAACATCCGCTTCATCGGACCCAGTTCGCGGGCGATGAATGCGATGGAAGACAAAGCTGTCAGTCGCTCCCTTGCCAAAAAAGCCGGTGTCCCCATCCCGCCTGGTTCCGAAGGCATCGTCGAAAACGAACAAGAAGCCCTCGTCGTCGCCAAGCGCATCGGTTACCCCGTCATGATCAAAGCTGTTGCCGGTGGCGGTGGCCGTGGCATGCGCGTGGCTCACAACGACATCTCCCTCGTCAAAGGCTACCACACCGCCCGCACCGAAGCTGAAAAAGCCTTCGGCAACTCCGGCGTTTACATCGAGAAATTCATCGAGAATCCTCACCACATCGAATTTCAAATCCTCGGCGACAACAAGGGCCACATCATTCATCTCGGCGAACGCGATTGCTCCATCCAACGCCGCAACCAAAAAGTAGTCGAAGAAACCCCGTCGCCCCTCATCGAAGGCAAATTCCGCAAGCTCCGCGACAAAATGGGCAAAGCCGCCGTCAAGATCGCCGAACTCGCCCATTACACCAACGCCGGCACCGTTGAATTCATCGTCGACAACAATGGCAACTACTACTTCCTGGAAATGAACAAGCGCATCCAGGTCGAACACCCCATCACCGAGGAAGTCACCGGCATCGACCTCGTCCGCTACCAGATCATGATCGCCATGGGCGAACCCCTCCGCCATTCCCAGAGCGACATCCAATTCAAAGGCCACGCCATCGAATGCCGCATCAACGCCGAAGATCCCTTTGACGAATTCCGCCCGTGCCCCGGCCGCATCGAAATGTATTACTCACCCGGGGGCAGGGGAGTCCGCGTCGATAGCCATGCCTACGCCGGCTACACCATTCCGCCCACGTATGACTCCATGATCGGCAAACTCATCACCTACGGCAAAGACCGTCGCGAAGCCATGGACAAGATGAGCCGCGCCCTCGGCGAATACATGATCACCGGCGTCAAGACCACCATCTCCTTCCAGCAGGCCATATTGCAGGACCCCAACTTCCGACGCGGCGTCTACTCCACCAATTTCATCGAGCAACTCCTCAGCGGCGCCCGGCGCGAACTCATCGAAGAAAAAGCCTAAGCCAACCTCCGTTGCCAGAGTTGCGGAATTCGCCGTAACTCTGCGTACTGCTGCGAAGCGCCCGTTCCATCCCGTCCGCCGATTAGAGTCATTACTTTGGTTGGCCCCCCTTGTTGTGAAGAATTCAATGGTTCAACTTCTTCGGACTGTAAGCCTTAGGATAAGATGCTTTAAACCTCTTCGGCACGACAACATTAACGCGCTGTTTCATGTAGTCGATAATTTCTGCTGGCGTGTTTGTAGCCAAGAGCCACGGTTCCTCAACTAGTTTGCGCACCTGATCTGGAGGTAAGTGGAAGAATTCTCCACCAGTGCAAACAACATAACCATACTTACCATCGTAGTTTTCGGGCGGAGAAATGATCAAGGCGGCCCTAGGAACTTGTTCGGTATTATTACCTGCATAAATATAATCGGTCCTTTCTTCAATCGAAGCGAGAGAACCAGCTCGGCTTCCAGTCCCCGGACATACAAAGAGATTGGTATCCACAGGAACTGTTATCCCAGAAAAACTATGTGGAAAATGATCGCTGTCACCCATTGTGTCACGAAGATCAAACATGATTTGTCTCAGATTGTTGCTCACGACATTCTCGGTCGATTGCATACCATTCGGACTCAAAGACAAGTTTTGCGAATAGCCAGAAATCACCCAACTGAGCATCGCAAAACAAATTAGGGCTATGCTTTTTTTCAATCCGCTCGTTTTCATTTATTTGGTAGATTCTTTACTGCAGTCCAACACCTTAAAGGAGTCGGCCCAAGTAATGACACTTATTTTAGATAGTTTTGGTTTTATTTGAGGTTGGGAAGGATTGCAATGAGTGTCATTACTTTGGTTTGCCCCCTTTTTGATTACCAATAGAGGTTGGTGGCGGCGGGCGCCGGGTAGTCGGCCAGGTTGGCGCTGATGGCAGGTGGGAAAGCGAAGAATGCAACATGCCCATCGCCAAAGAGAATGTTGAAACGCCGCTGGCCCTTATAGTTGTGCCACCATGTGCTTGGATCGTTGGTGATGTTATTACCGGGATATTCCCAAACCCAATCGCCCTGAATGATTTTATTGAGCGGACTGGCCGCAATGTCGCTGCCTTTGATGGGCGTGGCGCCGTGGGCATAATTCGGGTCTATTTCCGCAGTAATGTGTTGTACGCTCCAGCCGTCCACGTCGTGTTGTACGCAGTAACTATTGCCATAAGCGACGAAACAGTTATTTACCTGGTAGATGGCTTCGCCCTTGTCGGAAGGACACCGCCAGACCGAGGCTGCGGGAACATATTTATTCAAAACCCGGTTGGTATAGTCGGTGGTGACGCCGAAAGCGGCGGCGACACCTGGAGCAAGGGCGGGATAGGCGCCCTGTTGGCCTCCGGCTGACGCCCAACCTCGAATCCAGGGGTACGAATCATTATTATCGCTGACATACATCTGCCAGCCCAAGCCGATCTGATGCTGGTTGCTGGCGCACTGCGCCCTGTTGGCCCCATTTTTTGCCCGGTTCAGTGCTGGCAGCAGCAAGGCAGCCAGGATCGCGATGACGGCAATAACGACTAGCAATTCTATTAAAGTGAATGCCAAAGTCACCGCTAGTCGTAAAGGGGGCGGTCCAACGTAATTACACTTGTTTTCGATCATTTTGGCTTTATTTGAGATTGGGAAGAATTGCGATCAGTGTCATTACTTCGGTGCCCCCTTTTTCGTTAGTGGGAATGGGGCCGCAGGTTTGGCATTTAAGCGGGCTGAAAGCTGAGGCAATCAGAGCTCCAATGAGTCCAAAGAGCATGCCGGCACCACGGTTGGCGTCGCGTTTGAGTTTGCCACGGCAACGTGAGCACCAGTAACCGGTCGGAACAGGCGGAGGGCTCTGGGGCATCGGAGGCGTTGCATTCTGATGGTGGTTCATAGCTTCTTTGACGGAAAATCTACAAATGTGGCTTTGGTGAGTCGAGGAGCAAATGGTTGCGATTTTCTGCGGACTCAGTTGAAATATAAGAATGAATCAAAGGACATCTGGCAGTGATGACACGTCAAAAACATCCCCAGATTTTTCCTGCAGAAAGCTCCGGTTTGCAAAGACTGCGGCAAAAATTTGCTTCTGGTCGCCGTTCGCGGGACTGCTGACTGTAATTAGCTGTATGACACTGTTCGAACCTCTCCGTCTCAGCGAATCTTGGAAAACAGCGGTTCTTCTAGCGACTGCTTCCCTCTGGCTTTGTGGGATTTGTTTCGGAGTCGTAGCCATAAAAGAAATGAAACAACATGGCTCGAAAGGTCTTTTTTGGCGCTCATTGAGCGGTATGATGATGAATGTGATGCTTTTAGGGGCGATTTCTTATGGACTTGTCTACCGGCATCAATGGTCCGTCCAGTATGCAAAAGCGGAAACTCTGGAGCAGAAACTTGCTAACGAAACCTGGCTGTTTTCGAATGCATACAGCACGGCTTACGCAGCGCTAACAAATCCACCAGTGTTGAGTATGGTTTTGGTTAAGGAAAAGGCAGATTTGGAAGCGCGGAAGAAGGCGACGCTGGCATGTATTGCGGCAAGCCAAGAACTTATAGCTTTCTGGACAAGCGCTGCTGCCCGCCTTGCAGAGGAATTGTCTCGTGCCAACCTTTCTCCCGACGTAAGGAAGGAATATCTGCAAGATTTCATTCGGTCGGCTGAAATAGACAAGCCCGAGTCACTCAAATATAGGAAAGTACAGCTTCTGCGTGAACAGGCTATTTTAGGTTATTTAAATCTGCTCGAACAAAACTGGGGGAAATGGACCTATGATCCAAAAACCCAATCTGTCCGCTCCACCGACGGACAGTTTATGGAGAACTTCACGCGAGACTTGGAGAAGGTCAATGAGTTAACAAGTGAGCTAAAACAGTTAAAGAAGCAGTTGGAAGAGCGAAGAGCAGTGAAAATTTGAAATCACCTCTGTGAACCTGGAAATATGATACCAACGCGCAACAAATCATTTTCAAAGATGATATCAAGGGGTCACACCAGAATGGCACTTACTTAAGACCCAAAATTTTGGCACTCAGGTTCTTGCGGTGAGTGACTCCGGGGATGGTTGCAAAGAGAATGCGGCGCGATAATTGTTCCATGCGTTTGAGGATGGCGCGGGCGGTCCTAAAGGGGGCACGCATTAGGACATTGGGTCAAGAGATAAAAAGGTATCGGTCCCAATTATTTTTCTTTTGGGTCAATTACCGCTGCCGGAGAGCAGGCCCATGCCAATCCAAACACAAACGCATCATTTCATTTCTGATTCAGCAGCTACTACTTCTTCCCCGACTGGACCAGCAAACAGCGAAAGCCAAAAGTATCCTTGCGTTCATCCGGTCGGGCGTAATATCTGAAATCAAGCCGCAGATTGACACTAATCCAATCCTGCCACGAACCACCGCGCAGCACGCGATAAGGCATCGCCGACCCCAGGCAAAACTCCATCACATTTCCTCGAACGTCATATAAACCCAGGCTGTTCGGCGCCAAACTCCCCACCGGACTCGTGCTTGACCGCGACCCATTCGCGCTCGTCACCGCCTGGGCCAGGCTCGCATCCGCCACCAATCCCTCCCATTGCCCTTCCGTCGGCAAGGTGTAACTAAAACCCTCCGGCAACTTTTTCTCCTTCAATTCCTGTTCCGTAAGCTTCTGGCAAAACTCCACCGCATCATCATACGTCACACTATCCACCGGCAATCTCGCTCCTGAAAAATGGCTCGGAGCGCTACCCATCACCAACTGATATTCCCTCTGCGTCACTTCATATCGGCCAGCCCAGGAGCCACCGCCCAGCTTAACAAACTCCATCCCCACACTATTCGTGTAAGGATCCCCCGGCATTTGCGGAGTCGCATTGGTAACCAACACCGGGACAGGAATCGTCACCGCCCCAATGGCCAGATTTGTCTTCACCAGCACCGTATTGTTCGTCACCACCTTGCTCAACTTCAGCTGGTTCGTCTTAACCTGCTGCTGCCCATCGGCCGACCTGGCCACCCAGCCGGACAAAACAATCAACCCACAAATCGCTGCAACCTTAAATCTCATATCATAACGTTAGCATATAATGGGCCAATTCGTCCCATCCTCCTGCTGCCACGTTAGCTCCAACATGACCCGGCGAAATCAGGCCCGGATGCCTGCAGTTTGCCAAAAGCAAGGCTTTACGATGAACTTGGCATTCAACCAGCTAATGAGCTTGAGCAAAAAGAACATGCATGTATTGGTTCACTAAGATTGGCCCGGATCTGCATTTTACGCGCGAATACCTGAAGGCGGGCGTCTTGGTTTCTTTACTGAGTGTCTGGGTTTTAGTCGCATTGTTCTATTATCTGAACCGCTACACCAAGCGACGCTACTTCAGCATCTGGACGGTGGCCTGGTTGTTCTACGCCTTGTGGATGAGTCTGAGCTTCGGCTTTCAAGCCGCCGGAGAGCCCATCCAGCTTATGCTTCAGCAATGGAGCATCGGCATATCGGCAGTCTTTCTTCTTTGGGGCAGCCTCGCCTTTCTGGGACATCCGGTGAGACAATCCAGTCTTGCGTGGTTCATGGTCTTTCTCCTGGTTTGGAGCTATATCGGGGCTTATCATTTAAAAAGGCCTTTGGAGATGCAAATACCCATCCTCTGGCTGATCGCCATCGCCAGCTTCTTCACGGCCTACAGTTTTTTTAAATATCGTCGCAAACAGCCTTATGTCGGAGCGACTCTCCTCACCATCGGCTTTTTCCTCTGGGGGTTTTATATGGCTGCTTATCCCTTTCTCGAAAGAGCGGAGAATTGGACCAGCCTTGCCCTCTTTAGTTCTGCCGTTCTCCAGCTAACCCTGGCGGTAAGCATGATCATCCTCGTTCTGGAAGAAGCCAGGCATACGCTCCAGATCATTGTGAGCCAGGCCCAAACCCGGATGGAAGAGCGTGATGCCCTCGCATCCAGGGTTATTTCCACGGAAGAACGTTACCAGAAGCTCTTTGACCAGGCAGGCGAGGCCATTGTGATCACCAGCGTTGATGATTTTCGAATTTTGGAGATTAACCAGGCTGGCGAAAGATTGCTGGGCATCCAACGGAACGAAGCCGACCAGCATTACTTGATCACATTTTGCCATGTGAAGGACTCCAGTTCAGCCATTCCCCAAAACAGCGGGGAATGGTTTCAGTTCCTTTGCCGCCAGCGGCCTCTGAACCTGGTGCGCAAGAATGGTGGCATTGTTTCGTTGGAGGTAAATGTCAGTCAAATCAGTTTGGACGGCACTCCCGCTTATCAATTCTTTCTTATCGAATTAACCGAACGCGCCCGCCTGGAACAGCAATTGCGCCAGGCGGAAAAGCTTTCCGCCTTGGGCCAGATGATCTCAGGTGTGGCGCATGAGTTGAATAATCCGCTGGCGGTCGTCAAAGGGTATCTTGAACTCGTCCTCGCCCACCATGAGGTGAATCCTCAAACCCGCGCTGATCTTGAAAAAGCCGCTCATGAAAGTAATCGCGCCGCAAAGTTGGTCACCAACTTTCTCTCCTTCGCGCGGGAACAACCGGCTCACCGGGAACTGATCGTTTTCAATGAGCTCATCAGCCGGTTGGTCGATTTTTGGAAACTGGACGCCTCGATGGCAAAAACTGAAATGATACTCGAGTTGGATCCCGAGCTTCCTCCCGTATTGGCCGATCCGGATCAAATCCAGCAACTGCTCGTGAACCTCCTGAACAACGCCGTACAGGCCATGGCTGATATATCTGGTCCCGCCAGGCTAAAGCTCCAAACCCGGAGGGTGGGGGAGAAAGTGCAAATTGCGGTGGAAGATAGTGGTCCCGGTGTTCCTTTGCATCTGGCCACAAAAATTTTTGAGCCTTTCTTTACCACCAAGGAAGTTGGCACCGGCACTGGATTGGGGTTATCCATCGCACACAGCATCATGACCGAGCATCAAGGCCGCATCTTCTATCAGGCCGCATCATTGGGTGGTGCCGGGTTTGTTTTGGAGTTCACCGCCTCACAACCCAATCCTCGTGAGCGGGTATCTTCGGGCGACACGGCGATGTTCACCCGGGCAAACGCGATTCTCAAGTCGTGCAAAGGCAACATCCTGGTTTTGGACGATGAAAAATCCCTGGCGGAAATGCTCAGCGAAATGCTTGATCTGCTCGGCTATACGATTACCACCTGCCATGTTGCCACGGATGCGTTGGAATTGATTGAAACACAGGATTTTGACCTCGTGGTTTCAGATTTTCGTATGCCAGGAATCAACGGCCAGCAGTTTTACACCATGGCGGTGCATATCAAACCAGAGCTGGCACGCCGAATTATTTTCGTTACTGGCGACGTGGTAAACACCGAAACCAAGGCTTTCCTCGAGTCCACTGGCAATCCTCACCTGGCCAAACCCTTCAATCTTAGCAACGTGAGCCGCGCGGTTGCCGAAGTGATTGAGAAAAATCGCGAGGAAGTCGCCCTCCCAAATTAATGCGGGAACTGGCATTTAAGGTGGAATAAGAGTTTGACAGTCGGACGGCACAACTTTAATTTGGCCTAAAGACATACTATGGCAGATCAAAATCCAAGTTTGCCCGGCGGCGCGGTTCCTCCTCAACCGCCCGAAGGGGCCAAGGTTCAACCTAAAAAGGAAACGGTTCGCATTAACCTGCCGCCAAAGCCTTCTGCAGCTCCAACGATTAAACTGCCGACTTTGCCTCCGGGCGGTCCTTCTGCAGTTCCTGGCGCTCCGGCTTTTACCACGGCTCCGACTGCTGCTCCGGCAGCACCTGCCGCTGCACCTCGCATTGCCGCCGCTCCTGTGGCTGCTGCACCCGCCCAGCGTCCGGTTCAGCGCGCCCCGGTGGCACCACCGAAACCTGCGCTCAGCACCATCGATGTGGTGCTCGCCATTGCCGCTGCAGTAGCCGGCCTCGTTGCCGTAGGCAGCACGGTCTATTGCATGAGCCTCTTTACCTAAGCCGGTATCGCCCATCATAAATTAACATTTAGAAGACGTACCAAAAAATGGCATCTCCCAATATTGTAGTTCTGACCATAGAAAATTTTGAACAACAAGTTCTTCAGGCCACCGCACCTGTTTTGGTGGACTTCTGGGCAGAATGGTGTGGTCCCTGCAAAATGATCGGCCCGATTCTTGATGAACTGGCTGATGAATATGCCGGCCGGGCAATCATTGCGAAAGTCAACATTGATGACCATCAATCGCTCGCCACTCAGTACGGAGTCCGGGCGATACCAACGTTGCTATTGTTCCACAAGGGACAAGTGGCTGAGCAGATGGTCGGGTTGCGCAGCAAACGCGATCTCAAGGCCAGCTTTGACCGTGTCACTGCTTGACCTGTGACCGCTGAGAGGGAGTATGGCTGCCATCAACACTCCCTCCTCCATTAGAAAGCGCGCTGAGCTTTACCATCAGATTGCTCAGCTCGTTGCTTCAGGTATCGGATTGATCTCAGCGCTGCAACTTATCCAGCGCAATCCCCCTTCAACTGCATTTCGCAAGCACATTGAGCGCGTGCTGGAGCACTTAAACCATGGCTCGACCTTTACGGATGCCATGCGTGCCACTGGGTCATGGCTGCCATCCTTTGATGTTTATTTGATCGAGGCCGCCGAGAACAGTGGTCGCCTGGATTCAGTTTTTAAGATGCTCGGCGATTACTATGCCGACACCGCCAGGCTTCAAAAGCAAATGCTCTCCGACCTTGCTTATCCAGCACTGGTTCTGCACATGGCCGTTTTCTTGTTTCCCTTGATCGATTATTTTAAAAACGGCAGCGGCGCTCTCTTCCTGATTAAAACCGCGGGTGTGATAGTTCCTCTTTATGCAATCATTTTCGGCCTGCTTTATGCATTTCAGGCTGAACGTAATGAAAAGTGGCGCGCCAGCCTTGAACGTGTGCTCAAGGTGGTTCCGGTTTTTAGCACAGCCCGGCATTCCCTGGCGCTGGCGCGTCTGGCCGCCGCTCTTGAGGCACTTATTAATGCTGGAGTAAACATTGTTCCGGCATGGGAAATGGCTGCTGCTGCCAGCGGTTCACCTGGTCTGGTTCGTACCGTGATGGCGTGGAGAGCGCGGATTCTGGGTGGACAAACTCCCGCCGAAGCAATTCGTCTGGTTCCCAACCAGTTCCCCGACGTTTTTACCCAGCTTTATACGAGCGGAGAAATCAGCGGTCAACTGGATGAGTCCTTGCGCCGTATCTACCGGTATTACGAAGAGCAGGGCAGGGCGCGGATGAGTTTTCTGGCGAGTTGGGTCCCGCGAGGTCTTTATATGGCAATCGCGCTTTTTGTCGGCTACAAAGTCATCACGTTCTACCAGGGATACATCAACCAAATCCAACAAGCCGGTGGATTCTAACGCGGCCCCCGACCTTTTTGCGGATTAACTGGCACCTTGCACATTCCGACTGTTTTCTTAATTTAATTCCATGACTTTATCCGAACTGCTTTCAAACGAAGAGCTGCGTCAGCACGAGTTTCCCGTGGCCCGCGAGAAAATATTTCTGGCGCATGCCGGGGATTGTCCCTTGCCGAGACGCGTCGCCGAAGCGGTTGCCAAATACGCTCAACAATGCACCTTGGGCGATCAGGAAACGTTTGTTTACCCTCAGATTGTGGAAACTGGCCGGCAGTTGGCATCTCGGTTAATGAATTCCAGGCCGGAAGAAGTTGCTTTCGTTGGTCCTACTTCACTCGCACTCAGCTTTATCGCTGGCGGCCTCAAGTTTAAAAGGCACGATAATATACTGGTCTATTTCGATGATTATCCATCGAACGTCTATCCCTGGATGGCTCTGGCGAACAAAGGGGTTCAAGTCAGGCTGATTAATGTTCGCGAACTCGGTGTCATTCGGCCCATTGATGTTCTTGGGCAGGTCGACGAACAGACGCGTTTGGTCGCCCTGGCCTCCTGCCATTTTGTTGCGGGCTATCGCATCGATTATCAGGCCATCGGCAAAGCTCTGCATGATCGCGGCATTCTATTCTGCCTGGATGCAATCCAAACTCTCGGCGCGTTTCCCACCACGGTCGAACATGTCGATTTCCTCGCCGCCGATGCGCACAAGTGGCTTCTCGGACCGTGCGCTGCCGGATTGATGTATGTGCGTCAATCGTTGCAGGAAAAGTTGGATCCACATGTTTACGGCTGGAACAATGTTCGTTGCCCCAATTACGTGGCTCAGGAGCAGATTGTTTATCGCCAAAATGCCCAGCGCTTTGAAGTAGGCTCGCACAACTTCTTTGGCCTCGTTGGATTGCATGCAGCCATGGAACTAATCCTTGAAATCGGCGTTGAAAATATTGCCGCCGAACTCTTGCGCAAACGTGCCTGGCTGGTTCCTGCATTGGAAGCCAAAGGTTATAAAGTCCTCCAGGCAAATGCTGGAACGGTTAATGCCAGTGGGATTGTCACGTTTCATCGACCCGGAACAGACCTGCCCGCCTTGCATCAGAAGCTCGAGACGGCAAACATTGTAACCTCGCTGAGGGCCGACCGAGCCGGCCAGCGTTACATTCGCCTGTCACCTCATTTCTATAACACCGATGCAGAGTTGCATCGATTGTTGGAATTGCTCTGAGACTGCCAGGTGGTTCCTGAGCGGGGGCGGGCAATTCAAGCCCGCTTCGTTCCGGCTCTTACCAGCAGGATGGGAATTGTGGTTTTGTGCCGGACTTCGTGGATCGTGCTCCCGAGAAAAATGTCGGCCAGCAGGCGATGACCATGAGTCGTCATGGCGATCAAGTCGCATCTTTCACGCTCTGCCGTTTTTAATATTTCCGTGGGAGGATCTCCCATCGCCAAATGCGCTGTAACTTGTAAACCGGAGGCACGCAGTTTTTCAGCCGTTTGTTCCAGGTAGTTTCGATCGACTATAATCTCCTCCGAGTCGGCCAGTTGGAGTCGATCATAGTTGCGCGCCACCCACCCGTCCGCAACATGCACTAAAAGTAGATGCGAATTAAACTGCTTCGCCAGCTCTGTTACATGCGGCAGCAAACTTTCGTCTGCCTGGCCATTCTCCAGGGCTACTAAAATTTTCCCGTACATGAATGTCCTTCAATGGAACAGTCGTGCGATGAGCTGCGTAAGTCCGGACCAATCCAGCAGATACTTCAAATTCAATACCACAATGATACCCGTGGTTAGCCATGCCAACACCTTGAGCCAGGTGGGATTTACAAATTTACCCATTTTCTTCCGATCGGAGGTGAAAATAACCAATGGAATCACCGCGAACGAGAGCTGGAGACTCAAAACCACCTGGCTAAAAATCAGTAGCCTGGCCGTCCCGCTTTCACCATAGAGTGCCGTGCAGATCACCGCCGGAATAATAGCTAATAAACGGGTCAAAAGTCTTCTCACCCATGGACGCAGCCGAAGGTTGAGGAATCCTTCCATTACAATTTGTCCGGCCAGGGTTCCGGTTAAAGTTGAGTTCTGGCCGGATGCCAGCAACGCAACGGCGAAAACGGTGCTCGCCAATGTCGCACCCAGTGTTGGACTCAGCAACTTGTAAGCATCCTGGATTTCCGCCACTTCGTTTTGTCCATGACTGTGGAATGCAGCTGCGGCAACGATTAGAATGGCTGCGTTGATAAACAGCGCGAACATCAGTGCCAGCGAAGAGTCCAAAGTCGCAAATTTTATTGCTTCAGCCCTTCCCTCGGTGTTCTGCTCATATTTTCGCGTCTGAACGATGGAGGAGTGCAGATAAAGGTTATGCGGCATCACGGTTGCACCTAATATTCCAATCGCAATATAAAGCATCTCCTTGTTCCTGATCACCTCGAGTTTCGGAATAAACCCTCCCAAAACTGCTGTTACATCAGGACGGGAAAGGATGATTTCGATCAGAAAACACCCTCCAATGGAGAGGATAAGCACTATTACGAGGGCCTCGATGTAGCGAAAGCCTTTGTTTTGCAAATACATGACGGCAATGACGTCCAGTGCCGTGATGCACACGCCCCAAAGGATCGGTATCCCAAATAAAAGATTGAGCGCGATTGCTGATCCGATGACCTCAGCCAGATCACATGCAGCAATGGCAATTTCGCAAAGCAGCCAGAGCGTCAGAACCACTGGCTTGGAATAATGATCACGGCATGCCTGCGCCAGGTCGCGACCCGTTACAATGCCTAGTTTGGCGCTGAGCGATTGGAGGAGGATCGCCATCAAATTGGATAAAAGTATGATGCTAAGCAGGGAGTACCCAAACTTTGATCCTCCAGCCAAATCTGTAGCCCAGTTGCCCGGATCCATGTAGCCGACGGCTACCAAATAACCTGGTCCAGAAAAAGCCAACAGCTTTCGCCAGAACCCAAGCTCTTTGGGAATGGCTATCGTACGATGTGCCTCCTCCAGACTGGGAGTCTGATTCGGCAAACGCCAGCCATCTTCCGTTCCCTCGGAAGCTGCCTGGTTATTTGCTTTCATTTTGAGCCGGGAAGCCATGGCAATTACGGACGCAACGTAAAGTTAAAAAGATACTCCTTTCTGTGGCACCGTGAAAACTTCGTGTTCCATCGCATTGTGATAAGCTAATTGATGAAAACTTTGAGTCAATAAAAAAAGTTAGACTAGGCTATATTATTGGTCATGTCCCATCTCAGTGTTAAGGGGTGGACGCATATGGCTGTTCAAAGTTAACTTTGAGTCATGCGACCGCTGGATATACAACCGATTGGCAATGAACTCGCGATTAAATGGGAGGATGGGACTGAATCTTTCATCTCTTTGGAAAAGCTGCGTCGTCATTGTCCTTGTGCCGGGTGCAAGGGCGAAATGGACGTGATGGGAAACGTCTATAAAGCTCCAGATCAGCCCCTGAACGCCCGTGCCTTTCAGTTGCTGCGGATTGCAAACGTAGGGAGCTACGCAATTCAACCAGTTTGGGCTGATGGTCATGCCACCGGCCTTTATACTTTCGATTACCTTCGGAAAGTGTCGCAGGCAGATTAATTCTTTAGCAGGGCAGGGCGGTGACCTGATGGTAAAACAGTCACCCGTACAAAGCAAAACCACCGTTCTTACTGGAAGAACGGTGGTGCGATAATTTAGCTGAGACTATTTAGAGCTGGCGTCGTCGCTATCAGTTGCAGTCTTTTTCTTGCCGAACAGATTGCTCCAGTCTTGAGGTTTGCCGCTGTCCCAGGCACCGAAGTCAGTGCTATTTTCATCCGGCAGCTTATGCTTGAGGAAGTCGGTTTGTGTGGGTTGGAAGTCCTCAGTCTCCACAATGGTAGGTGTGACGAAGATAATCAGGTTCTTCTTGTTCTGGGTCTTGGATTCATGGCGGAAAGCCGCGCCAAGGTAGGGAATATCGCCCAGGAGTGGCACTTTGATGTAAGACTTGGTTCTGTCGTCGCTCACCAGTCCGCCCATCACCAGCGTATTGCCGCTGGGAATCAGCACTTGTGTGTCGATGTGACGAACATCAAATATATCAGCTTCGTTGATCTGGCCCGAAACGATTTTCCTGTCCGTGCCTGCCACGCTGGAAACTTCAGGAATGACTCTTAGGCTGATCATTTTGTTGGCCGAGATACGTGGAGTAACCTTTAGGATTGTTCCAACGTTTGTATAGGTAACTTCAGATCCGCCCGGGGAGCCCTGAGTGCCCGCAGTGGTTTTGAAAATGGGCTGAGCGCGCGTTACTGACAGAGTGGCCGTCTCATTATCCAAAGTCACCGCCCGGGGAGTGGACAATACTTGGGCATCGTTATCTGTATTCAAGAAGGAAAGAACCGCACTGGCTCCGTCAGCATTCAGGAAGAAGGTATTTGGAAGAAATCCATTATGTGTATTCGCAGCAATCATCGGCTGCGTGGGGTCAAGTATGGTGCTTGGAACTGCTTGCTGGTCAGGTGTCCCAAATGGATTTGCAGGTGTTGGAGGTGTGCCTCGGGTAAAAGGTGCTGCAAGTATCGAGTTATTACCAAAGCGAACATTCTGTGCTGCAGCTGTGCCCGTCCAGTCAACACCTTTCGCGGTGGTGGGATTCTTGGAAGTCTCAACCAATCGGGCCTCAATTAATACCTGCTTGGTGGCAGTATCCAATTTGGCGACTAATTCATCGACTGCGGTGAGCTCCCTGTCCGTCGCCAGGACGACCAACTGGCTGGTGCGCACATCCGCGGCTACTCTACTGCGCTTGTCTTGCAGCACTCCAGTGACGTTCAAAACTATATTGGTTACGTTCGCATATTTGAGTTGGATAACGCGCGTGACCAGTGGTTCAGGAGCAGCTGGGTCTTTGACTGTAATTCTGGCGATCTTCGTCCTCGGATCATCGACGATTGTTAAATTGTAATTCCCTAATACTGCGTTCAAAGCCTGGTCGGCAGTGAGATTCTCCCAGCGCAAGGAAACCATCGGTTGGGGATTCAATTTGCCATCGGGACCGGCCACTCCGTAATTGATTTTGGGATCGAGCATGTAATTGAGTCCGGCCTGACGTGCGAGATTCTTGATCGCATCCGTCAACGGAACTTCGTCCATGACAATCAGGGGAATGACGGCATTAGGATCACGTTTTTCAGCCGATCCGTTTGTCGTGGCAATGGTGGCGCCAGTAGCGGGACTGGCCGAAGCTGGAGGCGTTGCAGGGGCGGTCGGGGTCCCCGTGGTTTTGTCGGCCGATACCGTGGCGTTGGTGTTGGCCGCGGCGGCTGTTGAGTTGGTGTCCGCAGATGCCGGTGTTGCCGCGCTGGAGGAAAGGTTGGCGGCTGTTGAGTTGGTGTCCGCAGATGCCGGTGTTGCCGCGCTGGAGGAAAGGTTGGTGGCCGTTGAGGAACTTTCCGGCGGCACGCTGGCGGGCGCTTGATTCGTGTCAGTCGGCTGTGCCAGGGCTGCACTGGCGACGATAAGTCCTACCAGGCTGAGTAATGTGGCTTTGGATTTCATTTTGATTTGCTTTGTGTTTTCGACCGTGTATCGACAATTGACAGTTAATTACTGCAGGTTTTGTTTTAGCAGCAAAGGTGCCAAGCGGTTTCCCGCCCGAAATTAGAGGTAATACTGAGCAAATTGCCCATTAGCAAAGAAGGCTTGTCTATCATTAAGACATCGTTTGAATGGTGGGGGAGGGGCATCGGAAAGTAAGTAATTCTAATGAAAAATGCGATTTCTCAAGAAGGACATCGCATGCATCACACGCATTAGCAGAGATTAACCAGATGGAAATCCTTGTGCAGGTGGAGCTCGATGGGTTCAGGCTGGCTCTCTACCTTTATGAAAACTGATGACTCTTTGATATCAATGCAATGGACCTTGGCCTTGCTCCCGTTTGCGGTGGTGACTTCCGCAGATTCTCCCACTTCAACTGTCCGATTGCTGATGAGAGCCAGACGATGTAATGAAAAATGCGATGCCTTAAGAAGGGCATCGCATTGCATCAAATGCATTAGCAAAGATGAATCAGCTAAAAATCCTTGCGCAGGTGGAGCTCGATGGGTTCAGGCTGGCTCTCTACCTTTATGAAAACTGATGACTCTTTGATATCAATGCAATGGACTTTGATCTTGCTCCCGTTTGCGGTGGTGACTTCCGCAGATTCTCCCACTTCAAGTGTCCGATTATTGATGAGAGCCAGGCGCTGACCAGCACTACCAGACAATGCTTTCAAGACCAGGCTGGAGAGCGCAACCACCGGCAGAGCGTTCGTTGTCACGAGGGCGGGGATCGGCCGCCGCAACGTGTCTGGATAAAATGGATCCCTGATATTTTTCGCGGTGAGGTCGAACACCGATTGCGGAATGACCGCATCGGCTGCGACAGAGTTAGTTTCCCCGCCGACCGACCCACCGGAAGCCGGTTCTGTGGGAGCGGCGTGGGAACTTGGTGAAAAGATCATCATGCCAGCGGTCATGCCAGAAATTAAACTAATGATGATACTTCGCGGAATGGTCATAAAAGTGGTTAATCAGGAGGCTTAGGGTTTTACGAGTGTGACTATTTCCATTCGGAAAGCGAGTCTTTCCTTCTCATCAGGATTATTTCCCGGCGATGGTTCCAACGTGAGGTTTTGGACGCGCATATGGGGGAAATGATTCTCCAGATCTGCAAGAAATTTCCCGAAGTCATAATAAAAGGCAGTTCCGCCTATCCCCACAGTTGCTTGCTTATAGGGAAAAGAGGGAAACATGGTCACGTCCGCGACTGCAGGAGCTCCAAATTGAGGCACCTCCACTCTATAGGATGGGACATTAAACTGTTTCAAAGAGCTTACAATCCAGGAAAACAAATCTCCTGAGGCCATGGTGGTTTCAATAAGATCCAACTTTTGTGAACACCCATTCAGATCGGAATTCAATTTTTTGGCGTCGGCAACCGTCTTTAAAACGGTTTGCATTTGCTGATCCAACTCCCCAATCTTTTTTGAGACTTCGTTCAGCTTGGTGTTCTGGTAACTGATCAGGCCAAACCACAATCCTGCAATGATCCCGGCCACGACCATCGCGACTAAGACCATGTGGGTACGCTTTTCCTTGGAAATTTTCTTCATATCAATGAATTCTTTCAGGGTACCGGCATTCAAACGTGAACTGAACAAAGGGTTTTCCCGATTCTGCGTCGAGCTGGGGAGTTGCCAGATTCTTCAGACGGATTTCGTTCGTGGTCAGATGATTTTCCTTAAAGTAAGAATATTGAGAAATTGCTTCTTTGAAACGATTGACCTGGTCGCCTCCGGGATTGGCGCTTGAATCCCTGGCATCCAATGTAAGGAAAACCCTTTCCGTGGACTTGCCAGGTTTCCCTGGTTTGTTGCTGTCGCCTTTGACCGGGGGGGTTACTTCATAATTTTGATCCACCCGGATCCGTGTGATGTGAATTCCATCCACCACGGTATGTTGCAGGGAATCCAAAAGCGTGGCATAGAGAAAACGGTTTGTGGCCATGATTTGCAACGCCGTCAGCTTTTCGGTTGTTTCGCCCAGTTTCTTCCTGTCCCTTAAGATTTGCTGGTATTCGTTCGTCCTCGTACCCAGCCTGGCTTCCAAAGTGTTAAGCTTGGCATTTTGGGTCATGACCTTGACCTGGAGGGAACTGCTGAATACCAGCACCAGGCACACTGCCATGATCCCAGCCCAAATCGTCCGTTTTACCGGATCTTTGCGCCGGAGATCTTCTGTGGCTTGCGCTTCGGCAAGCAAGTTGATGCGTATAGGCATAGGAGTTAAAATGCAACAGCAGCAGCGCCAACGGCTACAGCTAATTGGGGGGCCACCTGGTCAATTTCTGCGGATTGCAAAGCGGGGAGTTCATTTTGCAGCGAAGCAACCGGATTCCAGGCTTTGCAGTGGACCATCAGTTCAGCTTCCAGGCTCTTAATGATGAATTCAGAGCGCGCCGATCCGCCGGAAATATAAATCTGACTGACCGATTTATCCTGCTGATGTTCGAAGAAGTCCACCGAAGCTCGCAGCTCGCGTCCAAGAGGAATCAAAATTGGTTCCAAACTTGATTGAACTTCCGCCGGCATGCCGACTTTTATCCCTTCAGCTTCAGCGTAGCTGATGCTCATGGCTTCAGCCAAACCCTGTGTCATGCGGTCGCCGCCGATGGCCACCACACGGCTCAGGATTAATTGACCATTGTTAAGCAAGGAAATCGTAGTGCTCTTGAAACCGATGTCCACCAGAGCAACTGGTTCTTTCGCAAAGGCTTCAGGCATCGCCAGTTCCAGCGCATTTACCGGACCGAGCAATCCCGGAATTACCTGATCTGCCGTCAAACCAGCATCTTTGATGGATTGCAATAAATCACTGATAAGCTGTTGTTTGGCACCGCCGACCAGGACCTTTGCCCTTTGCATTCCGACGGCTCGCGCGCTTTCGAGAGCAGCTCCGTTCCTGGCGACCACTACATGACAATCGAAGACGTGTCCCGGCAGGTCCTGCTGCAGGTAATTCTTCGTATTGTTTCTCAAAATCATGCGCATGTCTTCCACCGGCATGGGTGGCAGTTCAGCATGTCGCACGATGGAATCATTCACTCCGATCGCTAAAGTCACTATCTTGGTCTTGGCATCCAAAGCCTGGACCACAGCTTTTAGATGTTCCGAGAGCAGTTCGATGGAGAGGCTTTTTTCGTAAATAGGTGCATCCATCACCACATAATGCTGCAGGGCAAATCCTTCTCCTTTGCGTTGCAGGTGAATGGCCTTGGTGGTGCGGCTGCCCAGATCGATGGCTATGATCTGGTCCCGTTTCTTTTTTGATTGGCCGTTTAAGAATGGCAGCGCCATAAAATAGTTTTTGAACTAACTTTACGACTGCCTTTAAGCAACTCCTTTGCCACTTCTGGGGCCGGACCGCCTCCGCGCCACTACACAGAACTCAAAACCCGTGCACGCCTTTGTAGTTCTTCTAATATCAGCTGTACTGGAGGGGATAATTTTCCGCGCCAAAGGGCGCCCATGATGACCGGTGCAAAGTTGGGGAGGGGAATTGTACGGACTTTTGGAGACAGCTTTGTCTTGGGAATAGACACCGTGAGCCCGATGCCGAACCCGCTGGTTACATAAGTTTGGATGAGGTCCACCGAGCTCACCTCGATACTGGGGAACCAATCCACGCCCAGCCGGCTCAACCCTTGCTGAAAGTTTTTACAAATAGCCTCGCTCTCAGGCAGACAGATCAATGGCTCCTGGATGCGATCCCGTTTCCATAACTCCTCAGCCGAGGCGATTGGGCTTTCCTTATCCACCATTAGGATCAATGGGAGTTCCAAAAGCGCCTGCGTTTGAAGACCGGCCGGGGCTTTCTTCTCCATCAAAGTTATGGCAAGATCGATGTCCTGTTTCTGCAGCATGGCTTCCAACTCGGGTTGATAGCCCTCGCGCAACGCTACTTTCACTTGTGGAAATTTCTTCTTAAGGGTTTGAAGCAGCTCGGGAAGATGGTCGCGCAAAACCACGTCCGACGAACCGATCCGGACCTGATGCGTCGTGCCGCCCTGCAACTCGGTGCTCAGGGCATCCAGGCCGGAAAAGAATGGTTTGATGAAGTTATAAAGCTTCTCGCCCGGAGGTGTCAGGCTAAAGGGCCGCCGATGAAAGAGCGTGGCTCCCAGGAACTCTTCCAGTTGGGCAATCTGGCCGCTGACCGCCGGCTGCTGAATGCCGTAAGGAATATTGCGCACGGCTTCGCTAATTCCTCCAAATCGCGCCACGTAATAGAAAAGCTCCAGGTGATGAATGTTCATACATCGATTTAATCGATAACCTGGGAAGTTTTATCGATTAACGCTCCGTAGGCAAGGCGAGATAGCCTCGCTTCCGTGAAAAGAAACTCTGAAGATTACTCAAAATTTACCCGTTCACCACAGAAAATGAGTAAAGGGAACGGCCAAATGCCAGGGAGGTGGCCTTAAATTCTTTCGCCCGCCGCATCAATGCACAGTGCGATAACCTGGGGAGGCTCGCGCTAAATGCGGTGCGGCGAAAGTTTTTCGAGCAATCGGATGAACATAATGATTGGAAGACTTCTCCAGTGACAGTCGGGGAAGGTTGTGGCTAAATATTCGGGTCATCATCAGTTATGAATGAGTCCAGGGCCGCATGCCCGAAATGCAAAAAGGATGTGATGTTCAGCCACCAGCAAGGTTGGGGCAAATGTCCTGAGTGCGGTTTTCAATTTCAGGACGGTTTTATCGAACCTCCTTCGACTGGATTGGAGCGTAAGACCGCGCGACGCACCCTCCTGGACATGATTTTAATTGCCTTCCTTATTTCGATAGCTGTGATTTTAGTAGGTGGAGCGGTACTGTTTGCCGGGTGTCTGGTGCTGTCAGGAGGGCACTGACGGAATTTATTATGAATACGAATCCTTCCAAATCTTCACCAATACTTTTCTGGATTCTCCTGTTCCTGCCTGCTGCCATGGGACTGGCCAGTTTCTGGGTTGGACAATCTTCCAAGAATACAGGTAGCACCATTGGAATGCTGGCTCTCCCTTTGGGGGTGGGAGCTGCCATCTATTGCGGTATTTGGCTGGCCCGTCGCTTTTTTCAAGGATCTGGCACTCGGGTCCTGACCGCGTTGTGTTTCATTGCGTTGATAGGCTTTTTAAACTTGTTCGCCATCGTTGCGGGATGCGCTGGCAATATTGATTTGCGATAATCACACTATGAGCAACCCACAACTTGGAGGCCGGAATAATGAGGGAATTCCCAAACAGGTAATGGCCCGAATCTTTTGGGTATTGTTGCTCGCGCCAGTTCACCTGACTTTCTTGATCTGTCTGCTTGTTCCTCGTCATGCCTACAATGTGGCTTTTGCGGTAAGTGGCTTGAATTGCTTGCTTATCCTAAGCACTTCTCCATTTTGTGCCTGGTGGCTGGCCTGCAAATCGTCTCGAAATTCTGCGGCTCGCATTATTACTGGAATTATCTTTTTCCTCGCTTTGGTGGGCACAAATCTATGCCTTTTGTTCATAGCATTCGTGAACCTTTTTGGCTTAAGGGTGTGATCGGATTACAAATATGAATGCGATGCCAAGTAACGAACCGATTTGCCCTCGGTGCCAGGGTGATCTCACTCAGGCCATCAAGGAGGGAACTTCATTTTGCCACCAGTGCGGTGCGGGCATTTCTGAAAACTTGCTGCCCCCTCCAGTGTCTGGAGGAAGAATCAGCCCTAGGTTTTTGCCTTTGCAGAAGGTTTTTTGGATTTTACTTTTGGCTCCTTGTTTTCTATCCCTCGTTAGTTTTTCTCTGGGAGAAATTTCAGAGAAATTCCGCGACTCCGCTGGGACCGTCGGTTTTATTGGACTTATCGTAGGAGCTCCCGCGTCCATTTTTTGCGGTGTTTGGCTTGCATGTCGCTTATGGAAAGACGGGGTGGCACGCTATCTGGGCTCGGTGGTCTTGGTCGTCATCATGGCGGTTCTCAATTTTATAATTATTTTTGCAGGTTGTGCTCGCAACGTTAGGTGGTGAGTTCAAGTATTATTATGAACCTTGCTTCAATTCCAAAAATACAAGCCGAAGAATTACTAAAACGCACCACGAGCCGTTGTCCCAAGTGCCATGCTTCCTGCCCTGCAGAAGTCTGGCGTGTTGCCGGTTCTCCGCAGAAAGTTTTTCTCAAGCGCACCTGCCCCGACCACGGCGAGGCCTCGGTCTGCATCGCCTCGGACGCACGGTTTTATTGGCTGGCTCAGGGCAAGCCGGAGAATGCCTGCTGTGCGGGAGGTAATTGTTCCTCTGCATCTTCGGTTCCGGCGAACTCCGAGCTTTTGAAAAGCATGGCCTTTTCCGCTGCCGATTACTCAGTCGCTGGTACGCTTGGCCGCAATGCCGCAGGCAGAGGAGATGCCCCGTTCGAGAAACTTTCCACCTGTCTTGCCCTGATTGAAATCGTCAACTCGTGCAATCTCGCCTGTCCCACCTGCTACGCCGATTCGCCCGTTGGCATCGCTGCCAAAGTGGACGCCGTGCCGCTGGAACAATTAAAGTCCCGCATTCAGGGCGTGATTGATCGTAAGGGTGGCATTGAAATTCTACAACTCTCGGGTGGCGAACCAACGTTGCATCCGCAGTTCTTTGAGTTGGTGGAGTGGGCTCAGGCTAATCCCAACATTGATTACCTGCTGCTCAATACCAATGGTGTCCGCCTGGCGACCGATGAGGTTTTTGCGGAGCGTCTCGGAAAAACATTCCATTACGGCGGCATGCAACTGTATCTGCAGTTCGACGGCATGCAGTTGGAAGGGCAGGAGCAACTACGCGGAGGCGACCTGCGTGGCATGCGAGTGCGGGCCATTGAACGATGCGGGGCAATGAATCTGCCCATCACGCTCGCTATGACGGTGACGCCTGACAACCTCTCCCATCTCTGGGAAGCCGTTGAGTTTGGTCTCAAGTATAAGCATATCCGCGGGATCAGTTTCCAACCGATGTTTACGAGCGGCAGATTGCCAAAAGGAGCGACCGCAATATCGCAGCCACATTTGAACACCGCCGACATCATTCTCGCAGCCGTGGGGCAATCGAGCGGCAAGCTCCGGTTCGAAGACTTTACTCCATTGCCTTGCGGCGATCCTAATTGCGCCACCATTGGCTATCTGTTAAAGGTAAATGGCGCGACGCACTCCATCAGCAACTTTATTGATTTTACTCAAGTCCAGGGATTTCTTCACGACAAGGTTCGCTACAAACTTGAGGACCTGATGCAATGCGGCTGCGAATCGGAACCGTTGGGAGAGCTCTTGAAAAAGTTCGAACTCGATGAATCCAATACCTTCAGGTTGTTCATCAAACCTTTCATGGACGCATTTACTTGGGATGAAGACCGCATCGATCGTTGTTGCACACATGTGATTCGGCCTGATGGCAAGCTGGATTCGTTTTGTCGTTATTACTCGGGATTTTCTGACACTAAGCCAGCTCCACAATAATGCGCTCCTCCCCATACGGTTGGCTGATGCTGGCGGGTATTATCGTGAGCATCTGTTTTTGGTCACGCCTGGCCAAGCGTGATGATCGACTATTGCTCATTTATGTGTCTGCTCTGGTGGGTGCCTTTCTGGGTGCGAAGATTGTTTATGTCCTGGCCGAAGGCTGGCTTCACTTCGGCGCGCCCGACATGTGGCTGCAACTGGCGACTGGGAAGACCATTTTGGGAGCTTTGCTCGGTGGCTATTTGAGCGTCGAGATTGCCAAGAAGCTCGTTGGATACCATTCTGCAACTGGCGACTGGTTTGCCTTCATAGCGCCCATCGGAATTATTCTCGGCCGCATAGGTTGCTTTTTTCACGGCTGTTGCACCGGAGTTGCCTGCAAGGCGTCGTGGTGTACGCTTAAAGATGCTCATGGGGTGGACCGTTGGCCTTCGGTGCCGATGGAAATTCTTTTCAATTTTGCCGCAATCGTTACCTTCTTTCTGCTGCGTCGTCGGCAGAAGCTGAACGGACAGCATTTTCATATTTACCTGATGGCATACGGCATCTTCAGATTCATGCATGAGTTTGTGCGCGAAGAACCACACATTCTAGGGCCAATGAGTGGCTACCAAATCGCTGCGCTCGCAGTCTTTGCGCTCGGCATGATGGGATTTATCCGACGTCAACATCAACCTGTGCCTGCGGTCGTCTCCTCATGAATAAGCGTCTAAGTCCCGCCTGGCTGCTGGCCATCCTGACCGGGCTGAATCTGTTTAACTACATCGACCGCGCCATTCTGAACGCGGTGCGCACGCCTCTGGCCGCAGAATTCAATGTTGGCTACGGGGATTCCGGTCGGGCATTTACTTATTTCATGATCGGTTACTTCGTTACTTCCCCCTTCTTTGGATATTTCGGGGACCGGGCTTCGCGAAAATGGCTGATTGCGCTTGGTATTTTTGTCTGGAGTCTGGGGACCGTATTAACCGGTTTTGCCAGCACCTTCAGTATGCTGCTGGCATATCGAGTTCTGGTGGGAGTAGGGGAGGCGAGTTATGCGACCATCAGTCCGGGACTGATCTCGGACAGTTACGACGCCAAACGCCGTAATAATGCCCTTACCATCTTCTACGTAGCCATGCCTTTGGGCTATGCATTGGGCTATTTGTTTGGTGGGGAGATGGCCACGCATTTTGGATGGCGTCATGCATTTATCTGGGCGGGCGCGCCAGGATTGTTATTGGCATTAATTCTACTTCCCTTCGCAGAACCGAAACGTGGCGGCTCCGATGCCCAAACAGCGGCAGCTGCCACCAAGCCTTCCTTGCGCGATTTCCTGGGTCTCTTTAGGAATCCAAAATACATGTTAGTTATCTGGGGTTATGTGGCATACACCTTTGCGCTGGGTGCATTTAGTTTCTGGGGACCGACCTTTCTGGAAAAAATTCATGGCCTTACCACCGCGAATGCCGATCGCTTCTTCGGCGCAGTGATTGTTGTCGCGGGATTAGTGGGGACGATGGTGGGAGGCTTTGTTGCTACTGCATGGCACAAGCGTGACCCTGCAGGGTATGCATGGTTATTGAGCATCTCCATTCTTTTGGCGGCACCAGTCTCCTTTTTTGCTCTGCAGGCGAAGGATACCACTGTTTGCATGGGATTGTTGGCGGCGGCGATGTTCCTGCTCTTCCTGCCCACCGGCCCGATCAATACGCTCATTTTGGAAACCGTGCCGGCCAATTTGCGTTCCAGCGCCATGGCACTTTCCATCTTCATGATTCATCTATTCGGTGACATGTGGTCGCCCGAAATCGTCGGTCGCCTGGCGGACCATTTGCACAGCTTGCAAGCTGCTGTCCTTGTCCTGCCGGCGGCTTTGGTGGTGAGCGGCATGTTCTCCGTTTGGTTATTGGTGGTCACGAAACGAGAGAAGATTCCTGCAGGTGGTGTTGCGAATACTGCGGCGCCAACGGTCTGATGGTTGATACAATATTTTTTTTCGTGAATTTTCCTTTTTGACCGGTAGTCTAATGGTGTAGACAGAAAGGACCACTACGAAATGAAAATCGCCAATGCGTTTGTACTCACCTTGTGCCTATCCCTTCTGACCGGATGCGGATCGCTGAAGGATATCACGCTGACAGGGGCATTGTGGTCTGATGAATTCCTCCTGAACAATCATGTGCCCACCAACGGTGAAGCCACAACAGCATTTATAAAAGCAGATCAGAAGGATGTTCTCATCACCTACGATGAAAGGCAGGACAGGAAGGATAAGGTCAAACGCCGGGCTTTTTTTGTGTTGGAAAACCAGCATTTGCTTGCGACAGGAGGAAAGCCGCATTTTGTGCCGTTGAAAAATGCAGTGGGCCGGGAACCTGTGCCAATCTTGTGGGAGGCAAATACAGTTGAAACCAACACCTACAGTTCAGCCTTGATCATTTCGACCAACCAGTGGGATTTCCAATTGGTGCTTACCAATCAAAATCTCGGGCACTTCCACATGCCTGTTTACGCTGACGAACACAGCAGGGGGACGCAGATTCTTCTCACCCCGTTTGCCGTGGCAGGAGATACTGGGCTTTATACTGTTATTGGATTTGGCCTGATAATGTTGGCGGTCCACAATGGTGACACGAATTCATGGCAACCATGACTGAGAGTCTAAAACCGATTCTTTTGTCACCGCAGTGCTGGTTTCATTATGTGGCTGCACCACCCGGACTGTCGAACAACTTTGGGCCAATTGCCCCTAAGTGCCGACATCATCGATTTAATCGATGACAGCTTCAGTTTTATCAATTCACCCAAGGCGAATTTGGTGTTTAGCCTCGTAGTCCAATCACGCAAATCGAAAGGACTATCGCTAAATGAAAAGAGTTAAATGCTATTTGTTTGCCTTGCTGTTGCCGTTCCTTCCCGGATGTGGGTCGTTGCAGGAATGCACCTTTACGGGGCGTCTGTGGAGTGATGATTTTCTCACCAATTATCACCAACCTGCAAATGATCCGGGTGCCAAGGCATTCCTGAAGGCCGATCAGAAGGATGTGCTCATCACCTACGACGAACAGAAGGAGAGCAGCGATAATATCAAGCGCCGGGCTTTCTACGTGTTGGAGAACCAGCGTTTGTTGGAGGCCAGAAAGAAGCCGCATTTTGTTTCGCTCAAAAGTGCTGCGGGTTTGGATTCAGTGCCAATCTTTTGGGAGACCAATCTGTTTGCAACCAACACCATCAGTTCCGCCGTGATTTTTTCCACCAATCAACAAAGTTTACAATTGATCTTAACCAACCAGAATCAGGGAAAGTTCACGATGCCGTTTTACGAAGATGGCCATGGCAGGCAGACGCAGATCTTGTTAACGCCATTGGCTGTGACAGGGGATACTGGAATGGTCGCTGCCATTGCAGCGGGACTCGCGCTGTTGCTATGGTTGGAAGGTCATGCTAATCACTGATGGTTATCGAGAGGGTATGAGCTGATGAAAAGCTTAACACTATCATTGATGGCGGCAGCCTTCCTGGCTTTGTCGAGTGGTTGCACCACCCAGACTGTTGGGCAATTGTGGGCCGACGAGGATTTGGATCATTTCTATTCCCCGTCGAGATATGGCGATGTGCAGGTGTTTCAGAAGAATCAATTGGCCAACATCTTAATAACCTACGAAGAGGATCATGGAGGAAAGTTGGTCAGGCGCGCCTTTTTTGTTTTGCAGGATGGCGATCGTGTCGATGGGTATGGCAAGCCAGCGTTCGTTTCGCCGAAGATAAGTGAAGGAATGCAACCAATTCCGTCCGATTACGGCGAATTCACCGATATCGACCGGCTTCGAAAGGAAACCATTTGGGCCCGGGTATCTTCTGACAATAGCTGCGTGATGATTCTTACAAATGGCATCTCGGCCGGGTCCTACGAACTACCCAGTTATTCCGAGATAAATGTTCGGCGGAAGCTGGCACTGACTACGGGAGCGATCCTGTTTGAAGGCTTGAAAAATGGCGCGGAAGAGAAATTGAGCGGGCGAGATTCCCAAACCGATGCAGAGAGGGATTTGAACAATTCAACAAAAGCAAAATCTCGCTCATCCGACAGGAAGTAATCCGGAGAAAGGCAGTTCAACCACTAATTGACACGAATAAACACTAATAAAGATTCGGATTGAAGTGGGGTTGGACTGTCTGCGATGGGGGAGCGCCAAATAGTGAGTCTTTTCCACTAGGCCATTTGGAGTGTTTTTCTATAATTCGTGTGGGTTTGTGTCCATTCGTGGTTTCCCAACTGAATAGTTCCGAGTAATCACAAATCGAAATACTCCGGACGAATGCCCTTCGCATCGCAATGCAGGATTGCCAGAGTGCGCGGCAGGCTGAACCGTTTCTTCCCAGCCGATCCGGGGTTGAAGTAAAGCGTATGGCCAATCAGTTCATTGAATGGCTTGTGCGTATGGCCAAAAACCACTACGTCTGGATTCTCACGTGAGAGGCGCCGCTGTAATACTTCCGAAGGCCGTTGCGCATCCACGATGTGATGCACCAGGAATTTTCGACCGCCAAGTTTGACAACTTCAGTTTGCCGGTAGTGCAAGCCGACATCGGTGTTGCCCAGGACAGCCGTCACCGGTGCGATGCTCTCCAGTTGATGGATTATTTGCGGTTGGCCGATGTCGCCGGCATGCAGGATGTGGTCCACACCCTTGAAGATTTTCGGAATCTTGGGATCAAAGAAATTGTGAGTGTCTGAGATGATTCCGATTTTCACGAAATAATCAGGCCTTGGCTTCCTCGGGTTTGGCCTCCGGTGCTTCCTCTTCCGCTTTTTCCTTTTCTTCTTCCTCCGCCGGTTCCAAAGCTTCGAGCAGTTTCATTGCTCCTGCGAACAGGCCGGTAAACAAGCCACCGCTCATGAGTGTGTTTCGGAAAAATTCCCACGTTTGCGGCCAACCTGAAGTTCCTTTGGTCAAGGCCACGAGCCAACCGGTTAAAGTTTTTTTGTATTCCGGGTTATCCAGCCAGGAAATGGAATTGGTGATGACGTAAAAGAGCAATGCTCCCAGGATGCCGCCACCTAGTAACGACATGAAAGAGGCTTTGGGACCGAACTTTCTGCCCATCCAAACCAGAACCACGTAAATGCCGTAAACAGCCAACATTTGCGGGCTAAACCACTGGCTGGCAGGCAGCTTATAATACAAGGAGTTTAGCAGAATGTCAGTAACCAACATCGTAGCGAAGGGCAACCACCAAACCAACTTGCGTGGGAAGAAAACTCCAGCGCAAAACATCAACGCATAGGCAGCGCTAAAATTCCACGGCATTAAGCCAGGAATGCGCGTCACGGCGAACAGCACCATCAGGATAATGGGCAACAGCAGTTTTAAATCGAATTTTGAACCGTTCAACTTCACTCAAATCAGGATACGACAACGGGAAATAATGACAAGCCATGTCATTCCATATACTTATATACGATGATATACGATGCGCTGCCAGCCACCTGCATTATTCAGGGTAAAAGCTGTTTGCGCCCGCGATTTGAACAAAATGGAAAAGTTATTTGATGTCGTGCACGAAGATGCCGAACTGCTGGTGATTAACAAGCCAGCCGGTCTGGTCTGCCATCCCACCAAAGGTGACGAATATTCCAGTCTCATCAGCCGCGTTCGCCTGCATTTGGGCCCGGAATCTCATCCTCATCTCGTAAACCGGCTCGATCGGGAAACCAGCGGCATCGTGATTGTGGCCAAGGATGATACCACCGCCCGCGGTTTGAGAAGAATTTGGGAAGGGCGCGAGGTTCAAAAAGAGTATCTCGCCATAGTTCATGGCCACGTTCGGGAAGAGCAGGGGACCATTCAGGCTGCTCTTGGGAAAGACACTTCGAGCATCATCGCCATTAAAGATACTGTAGTGGAAGGCGGAGCGGCTTCCCAGACCGACTTTACGGTAAAGAAAAGGTTCAGCCGAGAAGAGGGTGATTTTACTCTGTTACGCGTTCTGCCTCATACCGGACGCAAGCATCAGATTCGAATTCACCTGGCCCACATTGACCATCCGATTGTGGGAGACAAGATGTATGGCGGGGATGAAGATCTATATATGGCGCTGGTGCAGGATCGCCTGACAGAGGAACAGTGGAAAAAACTGATTCTGCCACATCACGCGCTGCATGCACGCGCTGTACGTTACGAGTGGCGCGGGCTAAAGATCGAGTTTTGTTCGGCAGCTGAAAAGTGGTTTACGGCTTTTTACGGTGAGGATTAACACAGTTGTCGTGGCAAGGTGCTACGGTTGGTGATAGGGTTTCCCCTGCCGATAAGCATCGAGTCTTTTATCGGCTGCCTCAACCAAATCCTTGGAACCGCTCGCCAGGGCCATGTGCCTGACCTTTTCGGCGAGGGTGATGGCTTCCTTGAACCGTCCTGCCTCAGCGTAAGCTGCATCCAAAGTCCCTAAATATTGCGGTTCCTTTTCTCCGCAAAGCTTCCTGGCTCGCTCTGCCAGGGGAACAGCTTCATTACCATTGCGGAGTTCTGATTCGGGAGCCGTGGCCAGAAGCCAGGCAAGATCGTTTAACGCAACGGCGTAATCAGGCTTCAGCCGGATTGCTGTGCGATATTGTGCAATTGCGGCACCATGGTTTTTTTGGAGGGCCAAGGCCAGAGCGAGGTCGTAAAAGCATTCGGCATCCTGTGGGGCCAGTTGCGAAGCTTCCCCGAATTCAGCCATGGCGTTCTCGAGTTTACCCAGTCTGGCCAAGGTACAACCCTTTTGTCGGTGAGCAATGGCATCTCGCGGCGCCAGCTGCAAGGTTTGGTCGAACTGCGCCATGGCTTCTCCAAGATTTCCCCGGGCCAGGAGAACTTCCCCCAATTGACTGTGGAAGTTGGGCATTTCGGGAGAAAGCCTGACCGCCTGGGTCAAATAATCCACCGCTTCGTCCAACTTGTGTTCCGCCGTCCGCAACACACCGATGGCAAAAAGCGCGTCAGCGGAGTTGGGGTTGCTCCGTAAAATCTGACTGAACTGTTCCATTGCCTTTTCCGGTTGACCGGCTGTGCAAAAAGCTTTCCCCAGCAAGAGCCGGGCTTCCTGCGCGTCAGGGCTTGCTTCGAGAGTATGAGAGAAAAGAGCAATGGAGCTTTTCCAGAAACGTGCCTGCAGATACGTGAGGGGCAAACATGATCCGACCAACAAGCAAATGCTGCCGACTGCCAACAAACGATATTTGGGCCAGCGCTCCATGAGTTCGCGTATCCCCCATGCGATAATAATAAATATCCCGATCAAAGGGATGTAGGAGTATCTGTCGGCCATGGATTGCCTGCCAACCTGAATTAAACCGATCACCGGAACCAGAGTGCCCAGGAAAAAGAAATAGCCCATGAAAAAATAGGGCGCACGGCGAAGCCATTTTAAGGCCAGGAACGTCAGAAAAGATAATGCCAGAATCGCGAAAATCACCAGAGGTGCAGGCCACTCTTCCGGCATTGGGTAAGGAACGGCCAGATTGTGTGGAAAGAACATTTTTCCGAGGTACCGGAGGTATGAAACCAGGGCATTCTCCACCCGTGCGGTTAAAGTCACATTTTCCAGAGGGGCTACAGCTCCTCCCGCGCGCTGAACCAAAAAGGTTACCACGCTCGAGGCCGTGGATAATAAAAGGAGTGGCGTTTTTTCGGTCACCAATTGTTTCCAGGACACTGGCGTGATCGGCCTGGTTCCAGCGAGCTTAAGGTTCGGAGGAAACTCCGCGATGCGGTTGAGTGGCCAGTAATCCATCAGCATGAGCACAAATGGCAGGGTTACCACCATTGGTTTGGACAAGAGGCCTAAAAGAAAACAAGCCAGGACCACAAGGTAACGTTTTATCGTTGGAAAGCGTGCGTACCACCAGTAAGCCAACAGGGTTAGCAGCCAAAAAAACGTGCTTAAAACATCCTTTCGCTCTGAAACCCAGGCTACAGATTCGACATGCAAAGGATGCCAGGCGAATAAGGCGGCAACGAGAGCGCTGGGCCAAAGTTCACCCGTAAAAAGTCGCATCACCAGGAAGAGCAGAATCGTATTGCAAAGGTGGAGCAGCAGGTTTGTGAGGTGATGGCCAATAGGATTGAGCCCATAGAACTGGCAATCCAACATATGAGACAACCAGGTCAGCGGGTGCCAGTTCGTTGAATGGCCCGTTGTAAATGCCCAGGCAATACTAGTCGCATTCAGTCCGCCTTGAACGTTGTAGTTCAGAGTGACGTAATCCGGATCATCGTAATTGATAAAGTCGTTTCGGATCACCGGCGAATATACGGCCAGAGTGACCAAGGCAAGCAACAGGCAACACCAACGCTCTACACGCATAGTAATATTTTTGTGGAAAATTTGAGCTGGTGACAATGCTAATTGGGGGTAATCAAGGGGGGGTTATTGGCAGGGATCTGCCAGTTTCAAAAAAGAAATTGATGGTACCTGGATTTTCAGCCTTTCCGACGAGCCTGTTTCTTTAATAGCTTTCCACTCATGTCTGTTGAAATTCCGAAAACGATGCGTGCAGTTGTCTACCGAGGCGTAAAAAACTTGCAATTGGAATCTTTACCGGTTCCACACATTGGTGCTGGAGATTTATTGGTAAAAGTGGCTGCCTGCGGCGTGTGTCCGACTGACATTAAGAAAATTCATTACGGCACCGTGCCACCTCCACGCGTTTTTGGACATGAAACCGCTGGGGTGGTTGTAAAGGTCGGATCAAAGGTAAAGGGATTTAGAGTCGGTGATCGGGTGGCCTTGCATCACCATGTGCCCTGTCTGAAATGCCATGCTTGCAGGCATCACGCATTTGCACAATGCGAACAGTACAAGCGCACTGGAATTACTGCAGGATTTGAACCCGCTGGCGGCGGATATGCCGAATACGTGCAGGTAAAATCATTTGTGCTACCAGGCGTGGTAAAAATTCCCAAACGCAATTCGTTTGTCGAGGGGGCAATGCAGGAGCCAGTTAATACGGTCTTGAAGGCTGTAAAACGGTTGAATCTGCTCAAAGGTGATATTGTCCTGGTTGCCGGACAGGGACCCATTGGCCTCATGTTCACTCGCTTGCTGGCCTTGCGCGGAGTTAAAGTAGTCGCGAGCGATTTGCTGGAATCACGGTTGCAGTTGGCTAGGGAATGGGGTGCAAGCTGGGCGTTCAAAGCTGATGCCCGTGATTATGAGGATCAGGTTCGTAAGCTGACGCGGGGAAAAGGCTTGGATGCTGCTGTGATTGCAGTGCCTTCCAATCAAGCAGTGCTTCAGGCTCAAGCGCAATTGCGGGGAGGTGGTCAAGTGTTGCTTTTTGCCCACACGAGGAGGGGGGAGCAGTTAGGAATGGATCTTTCGGCGATTTGCGTCGATGAGAAAGACCTGATTGGCAGCTATTCATCAGATTTTCTACTGCAAAAGGAGGTTGCACGGTTGGTTTTCTCTCGAAAACTGGACGTGAGAAGACTGATTACGCACACCTATCCTTTGGAGAAAACGGCGGAGGCTGTAGAATTGGCCGTCAATCCGAAACCGGATTCCATGAAAGTCGTTGTGGTGCAGCCATCTTAGATCACTAACTTTATCATCATGCTGATCGCAACAAGAATGAAGAAAGCTGAGGGATGAAAAAGGATTGGGAATTGCGTGTGCCAAAAACGACCTCTTATAAATGTTCAAAATTTTTTACAAAATTATTGACACTTGCTTCCCGTTTAGAGATAGTGCCGCTACACACGGAACAACATAACAAAAAAATGAGAACAAAAACAACATTACTTACGGCTGCGTTGCTCGCGGTCGGTGCTATCTCCGCGACAGCACAATCGAACGTTTATTCATTAAACGTTGTTGGTTATATCAACGTCCCCATCGGGCAGGGCTACA